>JBFHGV010000164.1:0-6684 GCA_041582955.1 Arenibacter sp. | reverse complement strand
TTTTGAGCCCAACGAAGACTGGTGGGGTAGCAAGGTGACGAAGGATTAGGTAATAAGTTTTGGATAAACTGAATTGGAATAAACTTCTGGAATTCCTTACCCTAAATTTTAATGCGCCATGCGTATAAAATATATTCGCAGGACGAAAAGGTGTTTTAAATTTTAGTATGGCCCCAACTTAGGCAGGTTATAAGCACTTTGCCTTGCCCTCCTAGTCCAATGCTAATGTTGGGGATTTCCTTAATTCCTGCTCTTACATTGTAGCTTTTGCTTAACAAAATAATTGTTTTTCTTTTACAGAAGCTTGTGAAGTGTCCTCTGTAATTATTTTATTCATTGGAAAATCAAGGTTTTTTAATTTTAAATTAAAAGGCCACTTATAGTTTTTCGGAGCTTTAATAGCATTTTCCTCACTCGTTTCATTTATCGATCAAAACGGGTTTCTCCCTACAAATTTTCAGAGTATATAATGCATCCGAAAACTTTATATGGTTTCTGCTTCCTTTTCATAGTAAGCATGTGCTCGAACCTACTTATAACATGTTTAAAATCAAAAATTTAAATTTTATCATTCTATAGTGCAAGTTATGAGCAAATGATTGGGCGATATGAGCAAGATGCCCAGTGCGCTGCTAGACTATATTTGGTTGAACTCAGACTTTAACCTGGTTGGAATAAATGAATCCAATGGAATAAAAATAATTTCCATTGACTTTTAAAACTACAACCAAGGGTTACGGAAAAGTTAAAAACCAACAAGATTTCTTGAATAACTTAAAAAACCTTAAAATGAAAAGAAAAAATGAACCAGTGCGTGGTTTTAAACCCGCGCAAAAGGTACTTTGGACCACCTTTGTATGTTCCATGCTCATGTTTCTTGCCAATGCCAAAACGGATTTAAATAGGACTTTAGCGCCTATGGATTCCAACTTAATTGGCGTTGAGCTGCAAACACAGATAAGCGGGTCCATTACGGATGCCGATGGTGTTCCCTTACCAGGGGCCAATATCGTTGAAAAAGGGACTTCCAATGGTGTTACTGCCGATTTTGATGGTAATTTTACCATTGAGGTAGCAAATGAAAATGCAACTCTTGTGGTGTCTTATATAGGGTATGCTACCAAGGAAATTGCTCTAAATGGACAAACGACTATTGCGGTCAGTTTGGAAGAAAGTGCTGCAGGATTGGATGAAGTAGTACTGATAGGGTACGGAACCCAAAAGAAAAGTGATTTAACGGGTGCTGTAGGTTCTGTCTCTTCGGAAGAGCTTCAAGAGCGGCCGACTTCAAACCTTACACAATCATTATCGGGTAAAATGCCCGGGGTTAGCGTTTCCATTAATTCTGGTAGACCAGGGGGTAAATCCAATATAAGAATCCGAGGAAATTCCTCCGTAAGTCTTGCCAATGATCCTTTGTACGTTGTAGATGGGGTTATATTGGTTTCAACAGGCCTTGCGGACAACAGCACTCCTATCGATTATATCAATCCAAATGATATTGCTTCTGTCGAAGTGTTAAAAGATGCCTCGGCCACCGCTATTTATGGTTCAAGGGGGGCCAACGGGGTTGTTTTGGTTACTACTAAAAGAGGAAGCAATGCAGGTGGTAGAATTAGTTATGACAGTTATTACAGTTTGGGTACGCTCGCCAAAAAAGTAGGGGTACTCAACTCCGAGGAATTCTTAATGATCGAGGAAGTTGCTTACCAGAACGCAGAAAAGTATGATGCCGTTGGTTTTGCAAACGGTAAATATACCGATCCTGCCTTAAAAAGGAACGATCCAAGATTGTTCGATGCAAATGGTGATCCAATATACGATACGGACTGGCAGGATGAAGTTACCAGACCGGCATTTACCCAGAATCATCAATTATCTTTTACTGGAGGAAATGAGAACGGAAGTTATGGGGCCTTTTTAGGCTACATGAACGAAGAGGGTATCATGAAGGATTCTTGGTTAAAGAGATATTCCGGGCGATTTGTTTTTGACTCCAACATTAAGGATTGGTTAAAGGTTGGTGGTAGTTTAAGTTATAATAATCAAAACGAAAGGGTTATACACGCTTCATGGGTAGGAAGGAATATGATAGAAAATATACCTATTATTCCAGTTAAGTACCCTGATGGTACATGGGCCAGTAATGCAGATTATCCAGGTATGGAAGGTGGTCCAAATCCGGTAAGGGTTGCAGAGGAATACAAGAGATACCTAAAGACCAATACGGTGCTGGGGAATATATTTGCCAATATTACTTTGGCCAAAGGCCTGGATCTAAGGACGTCTTTGGGTATTAATAGTATAGACCAAAAAGTTAATGAATATGCAGGTAGGGAACTAAGTTTTATCGGGACCAACACCAACGGATATGCTACTAGGTCATTAAACGAGTATATGTCATGGCAGTTTGAAAATTATTTGACGTATCAGAAGGAGATAGCCGAAATTCATTCTTTAAATGGGTTATTGGGTATTTCATGGCAACATGTCAACAGTTCCAGTTTCAGTGCCGGTTCACAAAATTTTTCAGATGATTTTTTCAGCTATGATAATTTGGGGGCAGGCTCTGTTGTACGAACCCCAAGTTCAAGCGCTTATGCCTATGGGCTTAATTCTTATTTTGGAAGAATCAACTACGGCTTGTTAAATAAATATTTACTTACGGTTACAGGGCGTGTAGATGGATCCTCAAAGTTTGGAGCTACCAATAAATATGCGTTCTTTCCTTCTGCAGCATTGGCTTGGAAAGTCTCCGAAGAAAATTTCCTGAGGGAATCTTCTTTAATTTCAAACCTTAAATTACGTACTAGTTATGGTGTTACAGGTAACTCGGAAATTCCGGCATATGGTGCACTTTCAGGTCTTGGAAACTACGCCTATGTAGTTAATAATTCTATAGTAAATGGTATTGGGATAGACAGGTTGGCCAATCCTAACTTACAATGGGAAAAAACAGAACAGGTAGATGCCGGGATAGAGTTGGGTCTTTTTAATGGAAGGGTTTCCATGGAGGCAGATGTCTATAGAAAGTTGACCACGGATATGCTTTTAAATTCTCCGGTACCAACAAGTAGTGGCTATGCTTCGGTATTTCGGAATATAGGTAGTATGGAAAATAAAGGATTCGAATTTTCCTTGAATACCAAGAATATAATAAATACTGATTTCTCATGGGAAACCGATTTTAATATCGCCATGAACAAGAATAAAGTGGTAGCCCTTTCCGGGGGTAGTGATATATTCTCTAGCCGTACTATAATTAGGGAAGGGGAACCTGTAGGTTCATTCTTTGGATTGGTTCACCTTGGAACTTGGGGAACCGATGAGGAAGCTGAAGCCGCAAAGTATTTCAGGTTGCCAGGGGATGTAAAAATAGAGGACAGAAATAACGATGGTGTCATCAATCAGGCAGACCGTACAATTATAGGGAAAGGTATACCGGACGGATACGGTAGTTTTATCAATACCTTCCGTTATAAGAATTTTGAATTGTTGGTGGATCTGCAATTCCAGTATGGTAATGATATCATGTATATTACCACGCGTCCGCAGGAAAATCGCCAAGGTATTGCAAATAGCTTATCCACTGTCTTAAACGGTTGGACCCCTGATAATCAGGATACACCAATTGCCCAGTGGAGACCTGTATCGGCAGGTTATGATAACTTGGACACCTCCCATATGATTCAGGATGGGTCTTTTATTAGGGGCAGAAACCTTTTGTTGGGATACAATTTTCCTTCCGAAATGACCGAAAAAATAAAACTCAATAGGCTTAAGGTATATACTTCTGCACAAAACTTCTTTGTTAGCACAAAATATCAAGGTTATGACCCTGAGGTGCAGACTAGTGACAATACTTTTGGACAAGGAGAGGTTAATTTTGATCAATATCCGAAACCCAGGGTATTTATGATCGGGTTGAATGCAACATTCTAATTAAAAAAAGACAAAAATGAAAAATACTATAAAAACACGAATTGGTTTATTTACTATGGCCTTTTCACTATTCCTTACTACAGGATGTTCCGATTTTCTTGAAGAATCTGATCCTACCAATATTACGGCAGAAAGTTATTTTGAGACTGCCGAGCATGCCGAATCGGCCGTTATTTCCATATATTCCAGTTTAAGATCGGTTAGAGGAGGTAGTTATGGGGGTAGTCCATGGCTAATGTTGGAATTTGCAACAGGACTTGCCGATAGTGATTTGGGACAGGCCGACAATAGCAATATTATTAGAAATTTGACCAATACCTCTGATAATGCATATGGTAAAGCGTATTGGGATAGTAGCTATAAGGGAATTGCCAATGCCAATTTGGCCATTGCAAACATTCCTGATATTGCAATGGACGAAGCCAAGAAAAATAGACTTATGGGCGAGGCCAGATTTTTAAGGGCCTATTATTACTATAACCTGGTTAGAATTTTTGGTTCAGTGCCATTGATTACAGATCCTATTGATTTAGGTTCCGAAAATCTATATGCTTCTCCGGAATCTGTTGAGAATATCTATGCTTCAATTGAAGAAGATCTTACATTGGCAGAGGCTTCTGGATTACCATTTAATGATACTACTGGAAAAGTTACTTTGGGCGCCGTTAAATCGCTATTGTCAAGTGTATATCTCACCATGGCCGGCTATCCTTTACAAAAAGGAAATGAATATTATCAAAAGGCTGCAGATAAGGCCAAAGAGGTAATAGATTCCGATCAATATAGTTTATTTCCAACCTATGCAGACCTTCACGACCCGGCCAGTAACAATATAGGGGAGAATATTTTTATGGTGCAATATGAAGCTTTTGTGGACCCCTCAAATTGGCAACCATTAATAATCCCTTACAATATGAACATTTCAGCGTATTCTGAGCAGACTGGGGCTATTTATGCAAATCAGAATTTTATACAGTCCTATGAAGCTGGTGATAAAAGGGTTGAAGAGAAGGAATTTTACTATACTACCTATACCTCAAAATTTGATAGGAACGAAACCATTGTTTTAGGGGGGTATTTTTTATACAAACATTTTGATATAGTGGCCAATCTTGAAACGGCTAGTAGCGACCTTAATTGGGACTTAATTCGCTATGCGGAGGTACTTTTGATCTATGCCGAAGCCCAGAACGAGATTTCCGGACCTACCATTGATACTGAAGAAGCCTTGAACAAAATTAGAAGGAGAGCTGAACTTCCTGAATATTCAGGACTAAGCAAAGAGCAATTTAGGGAAGCAGTCTGGAAGGAGAAATGGCACGAATTAAGCTATGAAAATGTAACCTGGTTCGATATGGTCCGTCTAAGAAAGGCTTTGAACGTGACTTCAGGAAGCTTTGAGGACTTTGTAGGACATACATTTGCGTATGGACCAACACTTACTGCAAGGGAATTATTGTTCCCCATACCTACGGATGAATTGAGAAACAATGAAAACCTTGTTCAGAACCCAGGATATTAATTTAATGGCAGTTTAATATTTTTACGGTTAAGAATCCCAATTTATAGACTTTAGAATCTTTTTTAAAGTAGATTGTGATTATTTGGGATTCTTTAAACCAATATTTAGTAGATGTTGTTAACACGAAATAGTATTAGAATTGAATAATATATTTATGAAAACGAAAAGAAATGATAATTAAATTAGATCTATTTATGTTTAAAGACAAGATACGTCCAGACGGTTATTTGATGAGATATTTTCAGGTTTTTGTTTTAGCCTTATTTGTCCTTCCACTAACCTCAAACGCCCAAAGCACGGTAAAGAAAAAACCCAACGTCATCATTGTAATTACAGATGACCAAGGTATGGGCGACTTGGGTTGCTATGGAAACCCCTACATTAAGACGCCCAACATTGATGAATTTTATAAAGAGTCGGTGCGATTTACCAATTTTCACGTGTCCACCACCTGCGCCCCTACCCGTGGAGCCATAATGACCGGTAGACATACCAATAGGATAAACGTATTCCACACAATAACCGGACGTTCCCTGCTTTTTGAGGACGAAGTTATTTTGCCACAAGTATTAGCTCAAAATGGATATACCAACGGAATGTTCGGAAAGTGGCATTTAGGGGATAATTATCCATACCGACCTGAAGATCGAGGTTTTCATGAGGTTGTTAGGCATGGTGGGGGAGGTATCACCCAAGGCCCTGACTATTGGGGGAACGATTATTTTGACGATACGTATTGGCATAATGGGGAAACCCAAAAATACAAGGGATACTGTACCGATGTCTTCTTTTCCGAAGCTATGGACTTTATAGAAGAAAATAAGGATGACCCATTTTTCTGTTATATCGCCACTAACGCTCCCCATGGTCCTTTGAACCTGCCAAAGAAATATTTGGATATGTACAAGGGGATCGATGGCCTTCAGGAGCAATTTCAACGCTTCTATGGGATGATAACCAATATCGACGACAATTTTAAGTTGTTGCAAAAGAAATTGGACGAGTTGAAGATAGCGGACAATACCGTCTTGATCTTTATGACAGATAATGGTACCGCAGGAGGGAATAGGGTTTTCGATGCCGGTTTAAGGGGTTCAAAAGGTAGTGAATATGAAGGTGGACATAGAGTACCTCTTTTCATCCGCTGGCCGGACGGACAACTTACTGGTGGAAAGGACATAGACAAACTGGTTGCGGCCTATGATTTGTTACCTACTTTT
>JBFHGV010000163.1:0-6685 GCA_041582955.1 Arenibacter sp. | reverse complement strand
GCACTACGGACGGATGTCAGCCTGCCTTCGGAATGATGGCGCACAAAAATCCGGCATTGGGTAAGGCTGCGGTAAAAAGCACGCAACTGTTGCGTCGTTGCACGGCCGACGGCCTGTTGCATGGCGGTATCCATTATCTATCCCATGGTATAAAACCCTGTGTGCACCATACTTTTTCCCACTCCAAAAATTTGGCCGTTATGCTCGACCATTGGGATCACCTACCCGAAATAAATACTACAGCACCCTTGCCCAGAACCACAGCCGATGGAATAAAGTATTTTGCCGAATTGGATACCAATCTTTTCGCCCGTGGCGATTGGCGTGGAACGGTCACTGCCTATGATGCCATTTATAAAGATGGACATTATAGACAGGCAACCGGTGGGGCCTTATCCGTATTATACCATAACAGGGTAGGACTGTTGTGCGCGGCAAGTATGGCTATTTATAAATTGGTGGAACCCTATAATCAGCAACCGAACCCCGGGGAAGATTTTGCCTTTACCCCCCGTGTGGAAACATTTAAGGACGATGTGTGGTACAGCAATATATTTGATAGGGCGGCAACCATGACCTCCGGAGATATCGAGGGGAAAATACGGTTAAATGCAAAAGCACAACTCAAGAACACAGAAAATGAAGCGGTCACTGAAACTGCATCAGATTTTGAACTGACCTATACTTGTTCAAAGGATGTAATGCGGATTACTGCAAAAACTGCCCAACCCATAAAAGAAAAAACGGCATTCGTACTTCCCATAATATCGCCTACAGGGGAGAAGGTTCTTCAACCTAACCCGAACGAAATTACTGTTCAAAAATCCGAAGGGCAAGTGAGCATCAAGGCCAATGTTCCTTTGACCATAAAAGGAATACCAAGGGAAAGAACATTCAATATGGTGCCTGGCGCAGAGGCCATTCCTATCATGGCCTTTTTTGAAGAAACCACAAAGGAAGTAGAAATAAGCATTGAAGTTTCTTAAGCGACCGACATAAACATATCCGATCGATAAATGAAAAATGGAGTTTATATAATTTTTTTGCTGGGCTTACTTCTTTTGAACGCCTGCATGGAAGGAGATAAAATAGGTGAAATCCTAAAAAAAGAACACCCCAATGTACTTTTTATTGCGGTGGATGATCTCAACAACATGTTAGGGGTTTTGGATAGGTATTCCAATACTAAGACCCCCAATCTGGATAAATTGGCTGCAAGTGGCGTAATGTTTTCCGACGCCCATTGCCAGGCTCCTTTGTGCGGTCCTTCAAGAGCCTCCTTAATGACAGGACTACGTCCTTCCACCACAGGGATTTATGGTATGATAAATGACAATAAGATTCGCTCCGAAAACCCGGCGACCAAGGACATAATTATGCTGCCCGAATACTTCGGGAATAATGGATACCATACCATGGGTATTGGAAAATTGTTTCATGATCATGCTCCCGACGGTGTTTTGGACGAATCCGGTGGCAGGGTAAAGGGTTTTGGACCATATCCTAAGGAGCGCTTGGTTTGGGATGGTTACGGTACAGCTGACAGGGAAAAATATGGAAGAACGAGTACGGATTGGGGAGCTTTTCCCGAAGCCGATTCCTTAATGCCCGATCATAAATCGGTGGACTGGGTAGCCGAACGCCTGAATAGAAAGTATAACAAACCTTTTTTTATGGGAATCGGTTTTTTACGGGTACATGTACCCTTGTATGTTCCTCAAAAATGGTTCGATATGCATCCGCTGGATAGCATAAAAACAAGGCCATATAGGAAGGATGATCTTAACGATGTTCCGCCAATTGCGCTACAGATCAATGATCTGCCCATGATGCCCTCTACGGAATGGGCCATTGAAAGTGGGGAATGGCCTAAAATTATCCAGGCTTATTTGGCCTGCATTAGTTATGTGGATTATGAAATAGGTAGATTGATAGATGCCTTGGATAATAGTAGTTATGCAGATAATACGGTTATTGCCCTATGGTCCGATCATGGATATCGACTAGGGGAGAAGGGCACCTTTGCCAAGCATGCCCTGTGGAATTCCGCTACCAATGCACCGCTATTTTTCGCTGCGCCCCAATTGCCAAAGGGTAAGATAATAGACACACCGGTAGAAATGCTTTCCATTTACCCAACCCTTTTGGAATTATGTGGGTTACCTGCCTATGAAAGAAATGAGGGTATAAGTTTAGTGCCTTTAATGCAGGATAAAGAAATGGACGAAACTTATGTGGCCTTAACGACATTTGGAATGCACAATCATACCGTAAAATCCGATAAGTTCCGTTACATCCAATATGAAGATGGGGGAGAAGAGTTTTATGATCATAGATACGATAAGAACGAATTCGCCAATCAAGCTGAAAATCCCGAATATCGAAAGGAAATAGAGCGGCTAAAAAGGTACTTGCCCAAAACCAACGTGCAATGGGATCCAAATTCATCCTATACCTTTCAACCCTATTTTGTAGAGAATAAAGCCAGGACCAGCGGATCGGACGACAGCCCGATAAAGGTTATTGGAGCGCCTCAATAAATATTCCCAAATCCAGTTGTGTATGGGATCTTTCGGCCCATTAATTCTGTTCTAAAGTGGTAAAAGGACAGGACAGAGCAGGATGCACTTGCCTTGGTCTATAGGTACTTTTACAATGATATCAACTATTAAACAATTACTATCTTGAGAACAACAATTCAACGAGTTACACTTATACTTCTTCTATGTATAATCACTTCTTTTTCGATGAAGAAGGCAGAAGTAATAAACCTGGTCACTGAATATAAAATAAACCCCATAGGGATTGATGTGCTTAAACCAAGGTTGGGTTGGCAATTAAATTCGGGCGAACAAAATGTAATGCAGACCGCCTACGAAATTAGGGTGGCCAATTCTAAGAAAGATCTGGAAAGCGGAAAAAATCTTATCTGGTCTTCGCAAAAAGTTGAAAGCGACCAATCTGTGAATGTGGTTTATGGCGGACCTGCGCTTACCTCCATGCAACGCGTATATTGGCAGGTAAGGATCTGGGACAATAAAAACCGTGCTACCTCTTGGAGTAGCCCAGCGTTTTGGGAAATGGGTATTTTGGATAGGTCATTATGGACCGCATCATATATTGCCATGGACGATATTACCACTGAAAAGAAATCGCATCCTTCCCAGTATTTTAGAACTGAGTTCAAAACCAAAAAAGCAATTAAATCTGCCAAAGTCCAGGTTACTTCCTTAGGTGTCTACGAATTATATTTGAACGGGGAAAAAGTGGGCAACGATCTTTTTACTCCAGGATATACCACTTATAATAAAAGGCTTCAGTATCAAACCTATGACGTAACTGAAATGTTACAAGGCAATAACGCTTTAGGGGCCATTGTGGGAGATGGTTGGTACCGCGGTAACATTGGTTGGAAAGGCGACTATGCCTTTTATGGTAAACAACTCGCATTATTGATACAACTTAACATCAATTATACCGATGGTACCAATGAGACCATTGTGAGCAACGGGGAGTGGAAGGCTTCCTATGGCCCCATTTTGGAATCCGATATGTACAACGGGGAGAAATATGATGCCCGACTTGAAATGGACGGTTGGGCCCAAAGCGGATTTGATGACAACAAGTGGACAAAGGTCCAAATCCTTGACCATTCCAAGGAAATATTGGTGGCTCCCCAAGGTCCTCCTGTAAAGGCCATTGAGGAAATTAAACCCAAAAAGTTGATTACTACCCCTAAAGGGGAAATTGTATTGGATCTAGGTCAGAATATTGTTGGATGGGCACGAATGCGGGTAAGAGGTAACAAAGGTGACCGTGTTACCCTAAAATTTGCCGAAGTACTGGATAAAGATGGTAACTTTTATACCAAGAACCTCCGTGCCGCTGAGGCGACCGACATTTACACCTTGAAAGGTGATGGAGAGGAAATATTTGAACCCCATTTTACATCCCACGGATTCCGATATATTCAGGTAATAGATTACCCGGGCACCTTAAGTCTGGATGATATTACGGGGATAGTCATTCATTCCGATATTGCTCCTACTGGAAGCTTTACGACCTCAGACCCTATGATCAATCAACTACAAAGCAATATTCAATGGGGGCAAAAAGATAATTTCCTGGATATCCCTACCGATTGTCCTCAACGCGATGAACGGGCGGGTTGGACAGGGGATGCCCAGGTATTTAGTATGACCGCTGCCTATAATTTTGATGTGGCCGCCTTTTATACCAAGTGGCTAAAAGATTTAGCCCTGGACCAACACGAAAACGGGTCGGTAACCAATGTAGTTCCGGATATACTTACTGGGGGTGAAGGCGTAAGTGCCCAAGGTGGGGCCACCGGATGGGCCGATGCTGCCGTAATTATTCCATGGACCGTATACCAATCCTATGGCGACAAAAGAATTTTGGAAGAACAATATGAAAGTATGAAAGCCTGGGTAGATTTTATGGCCGTAAAATCAGGTGAAGATTACCTATGGAACGACCCCAAGCACTGGCACTGGGGCGATTGGTTGGCCTATAACGCGGATAAGCCCGATTACAATGGTTCGGTTACCGAGAAAGATTTGATCGCGACCGCCTATGCCTATTATTCCACAACACTTTTAGCTAAAATAGCCGCCATTATTGGGAAAACAGAAGATGTAGGCAAGTATAAGGAACAGGCCGTAAATATAAAGAAAGCCTTTATACAAGAGTATATTACCCCCAACGGTCGCTTGGTATCCCATACGCAAACGGCTTATGCCATGGCCATTTCCTTCGATTTGATTCCTGATGGTTTAATTGAAAAATCGGCGGCATATTTTGCAGCGGATATAGAGAAATTCGGCCACTTGACCACTGGATTTTTAGGTACCCCCTTACTCTGTACTACACTCTCTAAAATAGGTCGTGACGATTTGGCCTTTATGTTGTTAAATAGAAAGGAATTCCCCTCCTGGCTTTATCCTATTACGATGGGAGCCACTACCATTTGGGAGCGTTGGGATACGCAGAAACCCGATGGCACCATTATAGAAGGCATGAACAGCTTTAATCACTATTCGTACGGCGCTATTGGGGAATGGCTATATACCCATGTGGGCGGATTAAGAATTGACCCAAAGAACCCGGGATACAAGCATATCATTTTTGACCCGCACCCAGGTGGAGGTTTGACTTCTGCAGATGCTGAATTTTTGTCCCTTTACGGAAAAATAAAATCTGCTTGGGAAATTAAGGATGGAAAATTTCATTATGAAGTTGTGATTCCGGCCAATACCACGGCCAGTGTTACTTTACCAGAAGCCACCCCGGATAGCATTCTGCTCAATAACAGCAAGCTGAAAACAGATTCGTTAAAAACATTGAGGCAAACGGATGAAGGTGTACAATTGGAATTGGGCTCGGGTACCTACCAATTTAGCTATCCTTCAGGAAAGTTAAAACTTTAGCACCAGGAGCATATGATGAAACAAAAACCCCGACAATTGGTCGGGGTTTTTCAATTTAGGCATTGTCCAAAGTTGGAATGGCAATAAGCGCTTAAAATAAACTTAATCTTTTAGATTATAAATTCATTTTTTTCAGCTCTGTAACCGCATGATTTGCCGCTCTTGCCGTTAAGGCCATATAGGTCAAGGAAGGGTTTTGGCAGCCTGCAGAGGTCATACAAGCACCATCAGTTACATATACATTGGGTACTTCATGAAGTTGATTATAATTATTTAAGACCGAAGTCTTAGGGTCTCTGCCCATCCTAGCTGTCCCCATCTCGTGTATACCTCCACCCATATAGGATTCCCTATGGTTGGCCCTTACCTCTTTAAAACCGGCATTTTCCAGCATTTCCTGTGCTTGTTCTATCCAATCTTTTTTCATACGCTTCTCATTTTCCTTAAACTCTGCATCAAATACAATAGTGGGCAGGCCAAACTTATCCAGTTTGTCATAATTGAGGTACATGTGGTTCTCATGATACGGCAATACTTCGCCGAAGCCCCCGAGATTAATTCGCCATTCTCCTGGTTGAAACACCGCCTCCTTAAATTCCTTTCCATAGGCATACTCCGGGATGAACGTACTAAAATCACTACGGCCGGCACTACCTTGATAGCCATATCCCCGTATGAAATCTAATTTTTTGGAAGAATTATTTACGTTTCTAAACCTAGGAATATAAAATCCGTTAGGTCTTCGTCCTTTGTAATACTTATCATCGTATCCGTCAATTTTTCCATTGGCGCCCCCACCCAGTTGATGGTCCATAATGTTATGGCCCAATTCCCCACTCGCATTGCCCATTCCGTTCGGGAAAGCCTCTGATTTGGATTGCATCAATATGGCCGTAGAGGCCATGGACGAGGCACAGAGAAATACAATTTTAGATCTAAATTCCATCACTTCCTTAGTGTTGGCATCGATTATTCTAACCCCAGTAGCTCTCTTTTTATCCTTGTCATACAGTACCTCGGATACAATGGAATCTGGCCTAATGGTCATATTTCCAGTGGCTTCGGCCATGGGTATTGTTGACGAATTTGAACTGAAGTAGGCACCATAAGGGCAGCCTCGTTTGCATCGGTTTCTGTACTGACAGCTAATCCTTCCAGCCCCAGGTTTTGTGCCTTCGGTAATATGAGCCACTCTCCCGATAGTTAAAACCCGATCATCATAATTTTCTGAAATACCT
>JBFHGV010000162.1:0-6694 GCA_041582955.1 Arenibacter sp. | reverse complement strand
ATAAATCTCTGTGAAAATAAGTAATATTTGTATTAACACTTAATTTGTCGCTAATATTGGCTCCATAATTCATTGAGAAATTATATCTATCAGCACTATCATCTGCTACTTTTAACCCACCAACATTTTCGTCATAGCCCGCAGAAATTCTGAAATTACTTTTTTCAGTACCTCCAGATACACTTACGTTATGTTGACTAGAGTAAGAGTTACCAAACATTTCATCAAATCTTGGAGCATTCCCCAGCCATATTCTACCATTTATAGGTAAATCATAATATCCTTCTTCCCCGGCAGCAATTCTATCTACAGTTTCCAGATCGTTCCAAAAGAAGTAACGAGGTGGTTTTCCAGAAGCTAAATCTTCTCTGGCTGCCGCAGCATAAAGTTGCCCATATTGGGACATAGTGGGTGATGGTGGCCTAATACCAATGGTACCCATACGGGTAATTGTACTGATATCGACCTTAACATCCCCTTTACCCTTTTTAGTGGTTACTAGAATTACCCCACCAGCGGCCCGTGAACCATATACGGAAGCAGAACCACCTTTTAAAACACTTATGTTTTCAATGTCATTTGGGTTCATATCATTAAAAGAGGAAGAATTTATAGCGGGAATACCATCTATTACAATCAGTGGCTCTATTCCATTTATAGAGGAGGCTCCCCGAATAAGAAAATTAACACCTTCGTCACCGGGTCTTGATGAAGTCCGGGTAACAACCAAACCAGGAGTTCTACCCTGTAGTGCCAAAGCCGGACTACCTACTGCCAAATCTTCAAAAGCTTCAGCTTTTACCTGCTCGATAGAACCGGTAAGGGTTTCCTTTTTTGCAGAACCATAACCTACCACCACTACCTCATCCAAGGCACTAACATCTGTATCCAGCGTTATATTTATTACGGTATTGGTCCCAACGGCAATTTCTTTGGTAGCATATCCCATGGAGGAAAACACTAGAACGCTGTTGCTGGAAGGAACGGTAATGGCATAATTGCCATCAAAATCAGTAGTAGTTCCGTTGGTAGAACCTTTTACTACAACATTTACAGCAGGAATGGGCATTCCATCTTCGGAACTGGTCACCGTCCCTGTAATGGTCTGGTCTTGGATCTTAGCTACATTCAGTGGAACCTCTTCCACAGCCTTTATACCACTGGCCAATAACTCAGGACATCCACCGAGTAATAATCCTGCTATAAGCAGTAATCTCGCAGCTTTCTTTAAACTAATTTGTTTGTTTTTTTCAGTTATCATAAAAGTTTCATTTTAAATGGTTGTTTGCTAGTTATTATTGAATAAATCTGTTTGAAATTTTGATGACCGGATTTTGCATCAAAATTTGTTAAGACAATGTTAACCAGAATTAGAACCTCTGAGTTTAAATTATGATTCAAAGGGTATTAATTATTGCTCATTAACGGCTTTCACTTCAATAAAACAGGGGTATTATTTGATCAACCAAAGAAACCTGCCCAAAAACCACCTTGGGCAGAACTTGTATTTTTACCTGTATTTTAAACAGTATATTTTCCAATTATTTTACTAAAAATTAATGTGCGTTCCTGATAAGAAAATTAAGGTCGGTCGGCCTGGATCCCGACAGGAAATTGTATGGCAGACCATTGAATTTGAAATGGAAGGTCCCATTCCAGTACAGTTTCTCTTCCTTCCATATACAAAAACACTCCATTTAACGGCTTTTGATGTTTATTTCCCTTTCAACATCCAGCCCTGGTTTATATCTACCGTATTTCCAATACGGTCTGTTGGGCAGCAAGTACCAAACCGATGGCCTAAATAAAGCCGCAGCCAAGTATTAGCGCAGCAGATTGATCTCTGTTTATACCGGGTGCCCAAAAAATAACTGTAGAAAGAATGACTAACTTTATGATCTGCTCAGGGCAAAAAAACAGTTCCCAAAAGGGCCAGTACATAGCTTTTAGGCAAAAGGAGCTATAGTTTATATCTTTTGAACCATACTTTATGCTTACTTACTAAAACTCTGTTTAAAATTGTATAACAATAAAGTCCGGCTCGTAACTAGCGTTCCCCTTTAGAAATAGTACGCTCTGAACAACGGACTTTTGCTCATTGCCCTGTTGGGCATTGCGAACAATAAATTAAAGACAAGGCCTTTAAGAATGGAGAAATTGAAACTTAATTATATGAGAATTCCTGTATTGGTTTTGGGGCTAGTTTCCCTACTAATAACATCGTGCAAATCTACCCCCAATTCCGTGAAGGTAGTGGACAAGACCAAACCCAACATTATAGTGCTGCTCTGTGACGACCTAGGTTATGGGGATCTGTCCTCCTATGGTCACCCCATTATTAAAACCCCCAATCTGGATAAATTGGCCGATTCTGGTATAAAGCTTACCAATTTTTATTCTGCTGCCCCAGTATGTTCCCCTTCCAGAGTGGGATTATTAACGGGTAGGAATCCAAATAGGGCCGGCCTGTACGATTTTATCGTTGGCGGCCATAAGGAAAGGGACGATTTAAAGGATCTGGTGCATTTACAAGCCGATGAGGAAACCATTCCGCAACTTCTTAAATCGGCTGGATATAACACCTGTTTGGTAGGTAAGTGGCACGGCAGTTCCCTGTTCAATTCCGAAGAACAGCCACAGCCGGACCACTTTGGGTTTGAGCATTGGTTTGCAACCCATAACAATGCTTCTCCCAGTCATAAAGACCCAAAAAACTTTGTACGCAATGGGGCCCAAGTGGGTAAATTGGAAGGATATAGCAGTCAGCTTATTGTTGATGAAGCCATGCAGTGGCTCGATAGTAAAGAGGGAAACAAACCTTTCTTTTTGGAAGTTGCCTTTCATGAGCCCCATGAACCTATTGCCTCCCCGGAAGCCTTGGTAGAAAAATACCTTCAATTTACCGATACGCCCGAAGAAGCTGAATATTTTGCAAACGTAGAAAACGTAGATATTGCTGTTGGCCGATTGCTGACCTATTTAAAAAATAACGGCTTGGATAAAAACACCCTTGTAGTATTTACTTCGGACAACGGTCCTGAAACCCTGTTGAGGTATAGCCGGGCAAAACGTTCCTATGGTTCCCCGGGCAATTTAAAGGGAATGAAATTATGGACCAGTGAAGCAGGCTTTAGAGTGCCCTGTATCATTAATTGGTTGGGCAAGGAGACTTATAAGGGAACTTCGGATGCGGTAGTTTCCGCTTTGGATTTTCTACCCACTTTTTCGGAACTGGCCGGGGCCAATCTACCCAAAAAGGAATTGGATGGTATATCTATCACCTCCTTCTTGAATACGGGAAAGGTTTCCCGTAGCAAACCTTTGTTATGGGGTTTTTACAACGCCCTGAACCAACATGTAATCGCCATGCGTAGTGGGGATTGGAAAATAATGGCCCGACTGAAGAACGAAGATGGCTACCTCCCCAAAATCCTAAATGTTCACCGCGGCAATGAGGACTTGGTGAAAAATGCTACCCTTACAGATTTTGTGCTGTATAACCTAAAGCAGGATGTAGCGGAAACTCAGGACCTATCCGCAAAACATCCTGAGGTTCTGGAACGGTTGAAAAAAGAGCTTCAGCAAGAATATAAGGCCCTTTTAAACGATAGTCACGTTTGGGAAAGAAAACAGGACAGCAAATAAAGTATATGGGAAATAGAATTTTTGTTTTTGCTACGATCGTCTTCCTGTGCAATTGTGAATGGGCATTTGCACAATTCCTTTTTCCCGATTCCATAGAAAGGGCACATCCCCGCATGTTGGCCCCACATTTAAACAGGGACAACATCCTTGGGGTAATTGAAAATTCTGAAGAAATTAAGTCGGACTACAGGGCATTTAAAAATAGGATTATTAAATATGTGGACCAATACAAGAAGGACCCGGAGTGGTTGTCTTCCCGCCTTCAAATGTATTGGAAGTCGCACGCCACCGATGTGTTCGTGGATGGGGAATTCTATTCCCACGCCACAGGTAGTGCCCCGGTTCCTACTGTAAGGTTTACCGGGCAGAGAGATTATGTTACGGACTATAAAACTCCAAAACTGCGGGATGTAAAACCCTATTTAGAGGACAAAAGAGGCTTGTTATTGCAAAACAAAAACAGCAATGAATGGGAATGGGTGCCCCCCTACAAAACGGGTAGGGTCATAGAGAACACCAATGAGAACATTATGAAAATAGCCCGGGATGCGGCCATCGTGTACTTTATTGAACGCGATGAAGCCTATGCCCAATTAGCGGCCCATCTTTTTGATGTGTACATGCAAGGGCTCTATTATAGAAAAGAGGTAGTAGATCTTCAGCAAGGGAATGTACAGCGAATCATTGGCCTCACATCTTTCCAGGTCATCAAAGAAAACATTGTAGACGAACTGGCGGAAACCTATGGATTTCTCTATGATTATATTCAGGCGAAGAAAAAATCTATGGTTCCCATATATACGGGGTCTTTAAAAAAATTGGCGGAAATAATCATAAAAAATGGGGTGCCGGACAATAACTGGAACCTCCACCAGGCCAATTTTGTAATACAACTGGCCCTGGCATTGGATAATGATAAGGATTATGAAGACGGCAAAGGCTGTCAGTACTACCTACATCGCGTATTTAACGAGACGGAAGCCAGACAATGGTCCGTTGCCGATGTTTTGGCCTATGGTTACGATAAGGGCAATGGGGTTTGGAATGAAAGTGCCGGCTATGCCCTAAGTGTCGCCAAGGGGTATACCCATATGGCAAGGGTAATTCAAGAAGCACTGGGGGTAGATATTATGCCGGCCATGCCCATAATTCCCAAAGCTGTGGAAGTAATGCCGCAGTATTTGTTCCCCAACAAACATATAGTGGCCTTTGGCGACTCGCACTATGGCAATTTGGAATCAGAGCCTTTTCTGGATCTGGTGGCCAATGCCCAAATGTTTGGCAAACCCCGCCAAGAGGAGAAATTTACTTCCTTGCTGTATATGCTCAACGGCAAGCAGGACAAGCTGAAGGTAAAAAGTAGAAAAAATGGGTTTTTAAATTTTCTATTTAATACGGAAGTAGTTCTGGATACGGGCATCACCGCGGCAAAGAAAGAAGATTTTATGACCCAAACCTTTTATGCTCCTACCGTTAGTTGGCTGGCCATGAGAAACGGCCATGACGCCGAACACGGCCTAATGATATCACAGGTAGCATCCTTGGGCAACCATGCGCACTCCAACGGTTTGGCCATGGAACTTTATGGCAAAGGCTATATCCTGGCACCTGAAAGCGGTAGGGGCTCCAGTTATTTTCAGCCCGACTATCGTGAATATTATTCCCAATTTCCTGCGCACAACACGGTTTCCGTAAATGGGAAATCACAATACGAAAAAATGCGGAGCTATTACCCTTTTCAGGTGAATGACCTATACCCTGAGAGCGAGAGGAAAACAGGCTACTACCCCAATATTAGCTTTTCCGATCTTTATTTCAACGAGCCCAGTACCAACTCTGATCAAAACCGGGTGATGGCTATTGTGCGGACAGGGGAGAAGACAGGATACTATGTAGATATTTTCAGATCTAGAAGCAAAGCCAATAATGCCCATTATCACGACTATTTCTACCATAATTTAGGACAGGAATTACATTATTCCACTGCTGATAATCAACCCTTAAGATTAAAAGTTTCATCAAAACTTAACTCACAGTCGGGCAACATAAAGGCATATGATTATCTGTATGATGAGGCATCCGTAAGCATAGATAGTCCGTTTAAAGCTATATACAACCTATCTATCCAGGAGGAGGAGGTAAAGATGAATATGTGGATGAACGGAAATGAAAACCGCGAACTTTTTACAGTAAAATCGCCCTACTCCGAGGCCTTCAGGAACATACTTCCAGAAAAAATAGAAAAAGCACCATTGCTAACCACCGTGGTTAGGCAATATGGCGAAGCTTGGGAAAGACCTTTCGTTGCGGTTTACGAACCTTCTTCCGGCAAAGAGCCGGCAACCATTACAGCCCTAAAACAATTTGGATTGGCCAATGAACGGGCAAGTTTTGTAGGGCTACAAATTGATAGTAAAACTGACAGAACGGATTATGTGTTTTCTTCCGATCTTGTTGATTCCTTTGAGCATAACGGCATTGATTTTACTGGAACTTTTGGGGTGTTGACCCAAGAGGGCAATTCTACCACACTTTTTATTGGGGCTGGCAAGGAAATGGGGTTTAAAGGTTATACCATTAAAATACTAGGAAAAAAATGGAGCTCGGCCACCTTGGTTACAGGGCAGCAATTAAAGTTAACTTGTAACGACGCTATTTTGTTGACCGTCCCTGACAACTATAAAGAAGGCGAAGTGGTTTTAAATATCGGTTTTAAGGAGTTGCGAGGCGCAAGAAAAAACCTTAACGGTAAAAAAGTAGTAGAGTTTAAAATACCACCAACAAATTTTCAAAATATTTCAATTACACTAAAACCATAAATTAATGAACCAATTTTTAAAAAAATGTAGGGTAGCACTCTTACTACTATTAAGTTTCAGCAGCTGTAAACAAACAGAAGTTATTGCATTGACCTCACCGGACGGATCTAAAAAAATTGTGTTCTTGGACGGTGAAAATAAGAACAATCTTACTTTTTCGGTGTATTACGGCAATAAGGAAGTCATACAAACCTCAGTCTTGGAATTACTTTCACAAGAGTTGGATTTTT
>JBFHGV010000161.1:0-6710 GCA_041582955.1 Arenibacter sp. | reverse complement strand
GGAGTATAATAATGCCCAGTTGCCCAATATCATCTATATTTTAGCGGATGATCTGGGGTATGGGGATTTAAGTGTGTATGGGCAGAACAATTTTGCCACACCCAATATAGATAAATTGGCTGCTGACGGGATGATGTTTACCCAACACTATTCTGGTAGTACGGTTTGTGCCCCGTCCAGATCTGCGCTTATGACGGGTATGCACACGGGACATACCGTAGTAAGGGGGAATCATGAAATTTTGCCAGAGGGGCAGTACCCTATTCCAGACAGTACCCTAACGATTGCAGAGGTGTTAAAAGAGGCAGGATACATTACAGCTGCCTTTGGTAAATGGGGGCTGGGGTACCCCGGTTCCGAAGGAGATCCCAATAACCAAGGTTTTGATACCTTTTTTGGTTATAACTGCCAGAGAATGGGCCATAATTATTATCCTTATCATTTATGGTCCAATCAGGATTCTGTGGTGTTGCCAGAAAATTCCGGAAAAAAGAAAGGCATTTATGCCCCTGACCTTATTCATGAAAAGACCTTGGAATTTATTGAAAACAACAAGGATAGGCCATTCTTTGCCTATGTGCCCTCTATTATTCCCCATGCCGAATTAATTGCGCCCCCAGCAATACACAGCAAGTATAAAGGGAATTATCTGCCCGAGAAAATATATCAGGGGACCGATGATGGACCCGGGTATAAGTTGGGAGATTACGGGTCTCAGCCAGAGTCCCATGCCGCCTTTGTAGCCATGATAAGTATTTTGGACCAACAGCTTGGTGAAATTGTTGCAAAACTCGAGGATTTGGGTATATCCGAAAACACGATTATAGTTTTTACCTCTGATAATGGCCCTCATTTGGAGGGAGGGGCAGATCCGGATTACTTTAATAGTAATGGTGTTTTTAAAGGGTATAAAAGAGATCTGTACGAAGGAGGGATACGCGTGCCTATGATTGCTAAATGGCCGGGCAAAATTAAGTCAGGTTCTATGACAGATCATGTGTCTGCTTTTTGGGATATTTTTCCTACCCTAGTAGAGTTGGTAGGAGGTGAGGAAATAGATGGACTGGACGGCATCTCAATGGTGCCCACCTTAATGGGTAAGCAAGATCAGCAGACGAAGCACAAGTATTTATATTGGGAGTTTCATGAAATGGGAGGCAGGCAGGCTGTGCGCATGGGAAATTGGAAAGGAGTGAAATATAATGTATTTAGAAACCCAGAGGCCGAAATTGAACTGTACGACCTGTCAAAGGATGCTTCCGAGTCCAATGATGTTTCTGCCGATTACCCCAATATTGTAGCTGAAATAAAAACAATTATGGGAGAGGCAAGGGTGCCATCAAATGTATTTAAGTTTGGCAAATTGGAATAGCACTTAAGAGGGATTTCCATTACTATGACCTTGGTAAGCTGGTAGTTTAAATGTTCCCCGATCCTTGTTTTAGGAAGGGCCTATAATTTCAATTATGCCAACCAATTGATTCTATGTGTATTGGCTGTTGAAAAAATAAAATATCATCTTGTGAGGTTAGGATTGGTAAAAAAAAATACCTCCAGGTTGTTTTAAACAATTAAAATTGATGTAATTTTGACGTGCAATTTTTATATAAAATTGGGGTATTAGCTCAGTTGGTTTAGAGCGCTGCCTTGACAGGGCAGAGGTCACTGGTTCGAATCCAGTATGTCCCACTAAAGCAATACTGGCACCTTATTATCCTACAAAAGGTCCAGAATTCGCTCCAAGGCCATTCCCCTTGATCCTTTTATAAGTATGGTGGCGCTTTGGGAAATGGGGGTGTCTATTAAGTTTTCCTTAAGCTCATTAAACGACTTGAATTTCTTTAGTTTGTTTTTGGTCCTGTAAAAATTCTCTCCAACTAAGATGATCTTGTTAAAGTTCATTTCAATGGCCAGGTCGGAGATGTACTGATGTTCATTATCTGCTAAAGTACCAAGTTCAAACATATCGCCTAAGAACACAACCTTGAAGTCGCCACTTATCTCCTTAAAATTTTCCAAAGCAGCTTTCATGCTGGTAGGATTGGCATTATAGGCGTCTAGGATAATATGGTGTCCGCTTTTTTTTATGATTTGCGACCTATTGTTTTGTGGGATGTAATTTTCAATACCCTGTTTGATTTCTTTTAGTTCTAGGTTGAAATATTTTCCTATCAATACAGCGGCACAACAATTTGAAAAATTATAGCGCCCAATAAGCTGTGAGGTTATGGTAATATCCTCTACCTTCAATTTTACAAAGGGATCGGCGTCTACTAGTTCAATGTTATAATACTGCGGATTGTCTTGGCTGTATCCATATTTTTTTATGACGGGCTCAATTTTGCTCCGTTGTATGGGGTCGTCTGCATTGAAAAATATGGGTTTATTGCCTTCTATTAAATAGTTGTAAAGTTCGCTTTTGGCTTTTATGACCCCTTCTTCACTGCCAAAACCTTCTAGGTGGGCCTTGCCAAAATTGGTGATGTATCCATAATCGGGTTCTGCAATTTTGCATAGAAACTCAATTTCTTTAAGATGGTTTGCTCCCATTTCCACAACGGCAATTTCAGTGTCTTCGGTTATGGAGAGTAGGGTTAGGGGTACGCCAATATGGTTGTTGAGGTTGCCCTTGGTAGCTACTGTTTTGTATTTTTGGGATAGTACCGCGGTAATTAGTTCCTTGGTTGTGGTTTTGCCATTACTGCCGGTAAGACCAATTATTTTGGCCTTGCAATGGTTTCTATGGAACTGGGAGAGGGATTGTAATGTGTTTAGAACATCATTTACCAAAATCATGTTATCGTCCTTGGCTACTTGCGCATCATCTACCACAGCGTAGGAAGCTCCGCTTTCTATGGCCTGGGCAGCGTAATCGTTTCCATTGAAGTTATCTCCTTTTAGTGCAAAAAATATACAGTTGGGTGTAATCTTCCTGGTGTCTGTGCAGACCTTGGGATACTGTAAAAAAAGTTGGTGCAGTTGTTCTGTAGTCATAAATCGAAGATATAAAAAAAGCCCTTTTTAAAAAGGGCTTTTTAGCATTTATTTATATGTTGAACTACCTGGCTTTTTTGCCTCTTGGTGTTTTGTTTTTTGTCTTGGATTTAGAACCTACCCTGGACATGGCACATCTGAACCCGATGTAGTCCGTAGCCATATATTGAGGCAAATATCGCCTTTGGGCCGGGTCTAGCCAATATGCCCTATCTCTCCATGAGCCTCCTTTAAAGACCCTTACTTCGTCATTGATCAAAGTGGTTCTGTTATTGGATTTGTCATAGGCCCTAACAATATTTCCGGAGGAATCTACTTGCACTTTGCTAACGGGAGCATTGTACATTTTCTTTTTGTTGGCTTCGTCTTCTTCATCGTTGAATCTGTCGTAGAACCTAGTAGATCCAGGCTCTCCATCCCTATATCCTCTGTTGTCGCTGGAAGAGAAATTTGTCCTCAAGAAAGTTTCTTCCTCACCCACCGGCACCATTTTTATTTCTCCGGGTAAATTAACAGCCATGACTTTCCCGTTAGGTAGGGTGTCATATACAATAGAATCTCTTATAACATTTACTTTGCCATCTTCTCCAATAGCTGTTTTCATGTAAACATTGCCCCTGTAGTAGTTAAAGTCACTTACTTCGTCGTCTACAATTGGTCTGTATACATCGGCTACCCATTCGGCAACATTTCCTGCCATGTCGTACAACCCAAAATCATTGGGTTTGTATGATTTTACCTCTGCTGTAATATCGGCACCATCGTCAGACCACCCTGCAATTCCACCGTAGTCCCCTTTTCCTTGTTTAAAGTTGGCCAGTTGGTCACCACGACCTACACGTTGTCCGTTTCTGGTGTAGTCACCTTCCCATGGGTATTTTTTTCTACCACGGTAGTTGTTGTATTCCCTAGAACCAATCTGTGCCTGGGCCGCATATTCCCACTCGGTCTCTGTTGGAAGTCTGTATTCTGGAAGTATAATTCCACTACTTCTTTTGGCAAAAGTGGAAACTGAATCTTTTTTCATTTTCCCCTGTAGGGAGTCTATCTGGCCGTTGTAAACAGATTCTGGTCTGTTTAAATAAGCTTCAGTGCTAAATCCGCCTTCAATTTCTCCGGCAACTACCTTGTATTTTGCGTCTTCAGAAAGGTATCCTTCCCTCTCCAGCATTACCTCGTTGACCCGATCTGTTCTCCATTCTGCAAATTGTGTAGCCTGTATCCAGTTTACCCCAACTACAGGATATTCTGCATAAGCAGGATGGCGCAGGTAATTGTTGGTCATAGTTTCATTGAAACCAAGTCTGTTTCTCCATACCAAGGTGTCTGGCAAGGCACCCGTATAAATATGGGCGTATTTGGGATTCTCTGGAGGATATACACTTTTAAGGTAATCCAAGTATTCCAAATACATGACGTTGGTAACCTCTGTCTCATCCATATAGAACGATTGCACATGCTGGGAAGTAGGGGTGTTGTTCCAATCGTGCATTACATCATCTTGAACCTGACCCTTGGTGAAGGTACCGCCCTCAACAAAAACTAGGCCTGGGGCAGTTTCCTGCTCTTTGAAGTCTGAATTGTACTGAAAACCACCTTCCTTGGCGTTAATTTTCCAGCCAGTGGCCCTTGATACATTCTTAGAGGAGGAGGCATTTTTACAACTTGTAAAACCGCCAGCTACAATAGCGCAAGAGAGTACAACTTTGATGAATTGTTTTTTCATAATTAAGACTTGAGTTCAAAAGACAAACTACTATATGGTATAAAGAAGTTCATCATTCTTATTTTATTAAAATTTTGTGTCGCTTTTGGCTTATTAAACGACGATTAAAGGATAATATTTTGTTCGGTGTAAAATATTTTACCAATACGGGCAAGCATCCCAATAACATCGCTTAACAAGAATAACGACTTAAAGTTTAATATAGTATGGACCTGTGGAAATTCTTTGGGAATTCTTCTTAAAAAGTTGTGGTACGGTGCCGTAATGACCCGTTTGGTTCATATGGTACTGGAATTGTTTTTACAGGCTTTAATTTTTTTTGGTTTTATATAAGATAATTGGAAAAAGGCCGTTTGTTTAGTTGTGAACCCATAAGATTTATAAAAAGTCTGTTTTACGGCTTTGAAATCTAAATCTTGATTATAACTTGTAAAAATGAAAAAAATATTAATTCTTTTTCTGTTTTTCGTGCTGTTAAAGGTTTCTGGCCAGGAAGACAGGGTAATAACTACGGCAGTTCCTTTTTTGACCATTGCCGCTGATGCCAGGGCGTCAGGTATGGGAGACATGGGGGTTGCAACTTCTACCGATGCGTTTTCCCAGCAATGGAATGCTGCGAAATTTGCATTTGCAGAAAGAAAAATGGGAATAGGGCTTAGTTATACCCCATATTTGGAAAGTATAATTACCGATATAGCGCTGTTAAGTGCTAGTTTTCACAATAAGATCAATGATAGAAGTGCTTTTGCATTTGGCATAAGGTACTTTACCCTAGGGGAAATAGAACTAAGACAGTTTGCAGGGGATCAGGCCAGATTGGCTAAGCCCAATGAGGTAGCCTTTGACGGGTCTTATTCCCTTAAACTCAGTGAGACTTTCTCCATGGCGGTTGCGGGGAGGTATATTAGTTCCAATCTAAAATTGCCCGATAATGGCAGTGAGGATTCCAAGGCGGCCAGTTCCTTTGCGGTAGATGTTTCCGGGTACTATCGTTCCAGGGAAATAGCTTATAACAGTTTTGATGGACGATGGAGGGCAGGTTTTAATATTTCCAATCTAGGTGGGAAAATAAAATATGACGATGCCGGACAGGAGAATTTTTTGCCCACAAACCTGAAGGCGGGCTTTGGCTTTGATTTTATCCTGGACCATGATAATGTTGTAGGGCTTACAACGGAATTTAATAAGTTATTGGTGCCCACCCCACAGGATTATAATGATGACGGGGTAATAGATGGAACAGATAATGATGAATACCAGCAAACTACTTTTTTTGAAGGGGTCTTTAAGTCTTTTGGAGATGCTCCAGATGGGTTTAGTGAGGAGTTAAAAGAGTTAACCTGGGCTCTTGGAGCGGAATATACATACCAAGATGCCTTTATGTTGAGGACAGGGTATTTTAATGAGAGCGATTTAAAAGGGTCTAGGAAATTCTTTACCTTGGGTGCCGGATTTAGGTTTAAGTCGGCACAGGTAGATCTTTCCTATCTTTTCTCTACCTCCCAAGTGAGGAACCCTTTGGAAAATACCTTGAGATTTTCCCTTACATTTAATTTAGGTGAAGAATATTTGAACGATTAATTAGGATCGTTGGAGTAAGAACAATAAAACCTGCTTATCGGCAGGTTTTATTTATTTTTACCATATATATACATAGTTTGGATATGAGAAAAAGGAACATTGCATTTGAGCTGTTGATATTTGAATCGTTCCAGGAGCTGAATGTGGAGGATCAGTTTTTAATGAAAGAAGCCATAAAGGCCAGGGAGTATGCTTATTCCCCTTATTCCAAGTTTAATGTAGGGGCGGCCCTGCTACTGGAAAATGGAGAGGTGGTTACAGGGAGTAATCAAGAGAATGCATCTTATCCTTCCGGTTTATGTGCAGAACGGGTAGCTATATTCTATGCCTCTGCAAAATATCCGGAGGTTTCAATAAAAGCCATAGCTATTAGCGCGGCCTCTCAGAACTATGTGGTGGACAAGCCTGC
>JBFHGV010000160.1:0-6735 GCA_041582955.1 Arenibacter sp. | reverse complement strand
GTATCCAGTATAACCTTGGTTTGTGCAACAGACTGTATGGTTAGGAATAGCAGGGGAAGCCAAAGTATTATTTTCATAAATGCTAGTTGGTAGGTTTATTCTTGAACCGAAAATGTTTTTAACATGCCTTTTTGCATTGTATTGGGGACCTCCGAGATAAAGGCGTAATTACCCGGTTCCAGATCCACCATAAAATAACCAATACTGCCAGTTGGACTGTCATTAACGCCACCCAAAAAAGTAACTCCTTCCGGTGCTGGGGTGATAAGTCCTTTTGGATCTGCCCAATTCATCCATTTTTCAAGAGCCTCTAGATTGGTGGTATCCGCTAATTTAACCAAATTTACATCATGCCCTACAAAATTTTCATGCGTAATTTGGTCCTTGAATTCTACGGAAAATACTTGTGGGCCTTTGGTAATGGGGCCGCTATAGTTAATGCCTTCGGTACTGGAAATAGTGATAGTTGTCGTAGCGCTAGGAGGTGAAGTGCTGCTTTTTTGGTTGGATACTATGATTGGTTTTGCCATGCCCATAGAGGAATGAAATTTTCCATTGGGCATTTTTACGTAACATTCCATAATGTAATATCCAGGTTCCAATTTAACTGTGGTTGTACTGTTCTTCTTTGGTGAGACCAGGCCAGATCCCCCTGAAAAAACTACCTCAAAAAACCAGGCAGGGAGATTGTTGAATTCGGCATAGCCCGCTTCCGTTTTTTCTTCATTTATTAATTCCATTCCCTTGTCGAATGGTGGAAAGACCTCATTTTTTGTGTCATGGATCGTCTTGCCTTCGGGGTATTTGTCCAATAAAAAGAAATGTGTTTCAGTAGATTTATTTTGATACTTAAATGTATTCCAACCATAGGGAATGGTATCGGGGCTTATAAAGTCCATTACAGTTGTTGTGATATGGACAATGCTATCCTTTTTGGTAACTGGTTTTTCTTCCGTTTTGGGTTTTTTATCCGGTCCACAACTGTGCAGTATCAAGGCTGAAAGAATTAATACAATAAATTTATTTACGTGGCTTGTAAGGAAGTGTTGAAGTGCTTTCATAGTTTTGGTTTTTTCTAATGTGCATAGTGTAAAAATTTAGCGGGCATCTCATGAAAAGAACGGCACGCCATGCCATATTCAAATCTATTCTTTGGGGAATTTTTTAACAGCTGGGAGGGAGTATTTGTTATAACAAAATACGAATGTATATAGTAAAAAACAAATGTTTAAACCTGAATGTAGAAAGCTTTAACGTCAAATGCTTTACCATAAAGTTAGGAAGTCAGAATGGTGAATGTTGTGCCACTGCCGTGATATCGGATGAATGGCGGTATTTAAGGATTCCGTATAATATGGCCTATATGAGGTTAAAGTTGGTGTGTCTACTTAAATTATTTGGCACATATTATTACTGCATATTCAAATTAATTTTAGATATAAAATATGGCAGGTATGACCATACAAGACTTCCTTTCTTTATATTTGCGGCCTATTTAAAAGACTGCTTTATGATTTCTAGTAACGAATATTTTGATGGAAGGGTAAAATCACTAGGTTACACTTCGGCAACCGGAAAGTCCACAATTGGGGTGATGGAGCCTGGTGAATATGAGTTTAATACCTCTGCCAAAGAAACCATGAATGTGGTTGAGGGAGAACTCATAGCGTTATTGCCAGGTGAGACGGAATGGAAATCCTATAAAACGGGTACTTTTTTTAAAGTGGGTGCCAATACTTCATTTAAAGTGAAATCTGTTGGGCAAACCTCTTATTTGTGTCAGTACCAATAAAAGAGTAAATTTTTAGTCTGTCAGCTATTATTTCCACTGCAGGTAGCTTGGTTGCGTATATGGGTTTTGTTTTTTTGTAAAATAAATGAAATGGTAGTTGAAGCTGCTTGGCTCTTTTTATATGGAGGGTTCAGGGTGTTTTAATTTGCCGGAGGTGCAACAAATTCCAGTCCAAAGCGCTGGGCCAATTCTTCAATTTTTTTGTAATCCAAGTCAAAACTTGTAGGTTGGGATGGCACTAGCGAGGTTGTAGGAGTGCTCATTTCGCGAACGGCATCTTCAAAGCCTGCAGGGGAGCAGATCATTAATAATCGTGCATGGCCATGGGAGTCTACCGTGTAGGTGTGGGGGATACCCTTTGGAGCCAGTAGAAAGTCACCGTTTTTTGCAGTATAGGTGTTACTTCCAACGTATATGGTAAATTCACCTTCAATGATATAGAAGCCTTCATCCTCTCTATGATGTACATGCCATGGAGGGCTACCTTCCTTAGTGGCATAAAGCTCAATAACGCAATATTTGCCGTTGGTCTCTTTTCCTGTGGTATGAATTATAGCCAATTCGCCCAACCAGTTTAACGTTTCTTTTTTCATTTTACTGCCTTATCACATAGGAACAAATTTATTCTTTGGAGGCTTGGTCTTTAAATATCCAAGTCAATTGCTTTAGGAGGCAATACCTAATAATAATCCTTTTGCTCAAAAATAAGTTGTCAGTTTTTCGTCGGGAGGGTTGTGGTTGGCAGTTTATATTATCTTTGGCCGCAAAGCAGGTAAGATCCTATTAAATTTAGTAAATTTCCTCTTTTCTTTTTTGATTTCGGGTATTTTTATTGCAAGTAACACTAAAAATCAGGGGCTGTCCCAATTATTGCTCAGAAGATTATTGGGCATTTTCTAAAGGCAAAGTGAATATGAAGTCACTACCTTTTCCTTTTTCGCTTTCTACCCATATGGTTCCGCCTAGTTTTTCTACAAATTCCTTGCAAAGAATTAAGCCAAATCCTGAGCCTTTTTCGTTTGCTGTCCCTGGAGATGATACATTGGTAGATATACTGAAAAGTTTTTTCCGGGTTGTCTCGTTCATCCCAACCCCATTGTCGGAAACGGTGATTTCCACATGGTCTTTATTTGACACGGCAAAAACAGCAATATCGTCACCAGGTTTTGAATATTTTATGGCATTGGAAATGAGATTGCGTAAAATGGTTCTAATTATTTTCTCGTCCGAATATATTTCCACCTCTTGAATCTTGGACGGGTTAAGGGTTATATTTTTTGTTTTAGCTATTGCGCTCGACAGTTCCAAAACCTCATTTATAACAGTGGCTATATTAGTTTTCTCAGATTTGAACTTTAACTCCCCGGTTTGGGATTTTGCCCAATTAAATAAATTGTCCAATAAAATAATGGTGTTTTGGGCGGTTGTATGTATAAGATTAAGGAACTTTTCGGATTTAGGGATTTCCCGTATTTCTGCCTCTTTGGTCAATAGCTCTGTTAACAGGATAATATTATTGAACGGACTCCTTAAATCGTGGGCAATAATAGAGAAAAGTTTATCTTTTGTAGCGTTGAGCTCCCTTAGTCGGGATTCATTTTCTTTTAATATCAATTCCGCTCTTTTCTGGTGGGTAATATCACGGATTACCCCAACAAGGAACTTATTCCCTTTTTGGTCTATGTAACGTGATTTTCGGGTAGAAATGCTTCGCGGTTTACCATCATTTAAGGTAAGGGTTTCTTCATTGGTATTGTCAATACCATCTAGCAGGACCTTTTTGTCTATACTTAAAAAACTTTCACGCTCTTCAATAGGAACATTCTCAGCCAAGGTTTTACCTAAAATTTCATTTTTGGGTAGCTTGAACATTTCACAAAAGGCATCGTTAACGAACAATAACCTGCTTTGGTCATCTTTTAGAAAAACGGCGTCCCCCATGTTGTTAAGTACAGTATGGGTATATTGTTCCAATTCTTCCCTTTCTGAAAAAGGCAAGTCATTTATTTCTTCTTGATTTTGTACAGCTAATTGCGCGCGCAGTATTTTATTTTGTTCCCTAAGCTTGGCAATTTCATTCTCTAATTCCTGTCGTGTTAGTTCGTTCATCTATAAACAAGGCTGGCAAGGGTTAATTGGCATTGCGGTTAGCGTGCTACTTCCATATGGTACTAAGATAGCGAATCTTTTAATTTCCTTCATACTTTGTTGATTGTCTTTTGTTAAATTCTGAGATTACTTTCAGGAATTTTTATAGGCCATCCCCAAGGTTTTGGGCTGTATTGCCCTTAGTAGTGAGCACAAGGCCAACATGTATTTAAAATAATATTTGGGCTTGTCCAATAGGTGCTAATGTCCTTAAAACCTAGCGTTTGGACGGATATTTGTCTGCTATTAAGTTGAGCACCATATTATGTTCCAGATAGGCCTTCAATCCGTCTAAAACCGTTGTAAAGCCCCCTGTATTATCCTTAATGGCCTCTATGAGGTCAATTCCCTTTTGATGGAAGCCATAATTTTTGATGATAACATATGTGGTGTCTGGGCCCAATTTGGTAAACTCGTAGTCCACAGTTGTGATAGGATTGCCCCATTCCGTGGAAATTAATTGGTTGGGAATAATTTCCTTGGTAAAGACCTTGACCGAAGCATTGTACATCTCCCACTCCCATGTAACGGTTTTGCCTTTTGCTAGTTTTCCGTCAGATTTGCTAAACCAGAATTTTGTGGTAACGGCCGGGTCAATAAAGGCATTGAAAACGGTGGCTACAGGTTTTCTTATCATCATTTGTGCTTCTACCATTGGTGTTTTTTCCTCTTGCATGGTTTGTGGTGTAAATTAAGGGACCTCCAAGTCCGTAAGATAGTGCAATTATTAAGGCTTAAAGTAATGATGAGCTGGTTCCAGAAGATTGTTCTTAATAAATAACAGTGCATCTTAAAACCATTGCTATGTTCAGTACTAACATGGCCTAGATAAGGATACTGGGATCAGCTAAAACAAAACTCAACTTAATAGCTTATAACAATTAAGAAAAGAGTGCAACTGGGGCCCTTTTTAAATCTAGACTTTTGTCATTAGACGTTCTATACTAAGATAATATTTTTTAAAGTATCAGTAAATGGCTATGGCTGTTGTTTTAATGTTTCTAAACGGAATTTTAAATAGGTCTATGAAACAGAAGGTCTTTACCGTTTAAGGCCTATGACTTAAACCAATCGCTTTAAATAGGTGATATGACAGTTGTTAGGTTTTATGACGAATAAATAGAGAAAACCAAAATATTTAACGTTAACGTTAACGAACTTTAAAAAAAATTGTTAACTTTCCTAGGTAAAAACTTGGTAGTTGTTAATTGTTGAGGGTGTCAGTGGCACCTCTTGTACTGGCAAATGCCTCGTTTTGGGCTAGGCAGCATTTCTTGAATTTCTATAGTAGGGCGGTATCCCAAACTATGGCGAGGTGTTATTTTTAAGTTGGATATGCCAAATAGTTCATATTTGTCCGCTGAATTTTATGTCATATTAAATATATAAGCAAATGAAATCAACCCGAAGATCTTTTTTAAAGAAAACGGCTGTGGCCAGTTCCGGAATTATTGCGGCGCCAACAATAGTCTCATCACAAGTTTTTGGCGCTAATGACCGTATCAACGCTGCAGTTTTAGGTGTAAATGGGCGTGGCAAAAGCCACATTAAGAGTTTAATGGTCCAAAATAATGTTAGGGTAGCCACTCTCTGCGACCCTGATATGAACCTTTTAAAGGAGCGTCAAAAATCCTTTAAGGAAACCTATAACAAGGACGTGGCCCTGGAGCAGGACCTAAGACGGGTCATGGATAACAAAGATATAGATGTGGTAAGTATAGCCACACCCAATCACTGGCATGCACTTTCAGTAATATGGGCCTGCCAGGCCGGTAAGGATGTATATGTGGAAAAACCGGGTTCCCACAATATTTGGGAAGGTCGTAAGATGGTGGAGGCCGCACATAAATACGATCGAATTGTACAGCATGGGGTACAGTTAAGAAGTTCTCCAGCCATTAATGAGGCCATAGAATTAATGCGCGATGGCTATATAGGCCGAGTGTATATGGCACGCGGACTTGTTTTTCGTTGGAGAGGGGATATAGGTGATCAAGGATTTTCTCCCGTTCCCAAAGGTATAGATTATGATCTATGGACGGGTCCGGCACCAAAACGCCCGTTTACTAGAAATCTTGTGCATTATAATTGGCACTGGCATTGGGATTACGGAAATGGCGACGTGGGGAATCAGGGTATCCATGAAACCGATCTTTGTATGTGGGGATTGGATGTTGGGCTTCCTACTAAAATTACCTCTATGGGAGGTAAGTTCCTATGGGACGATTGTAAGGAGGTGCCAGAAGTTCTTACCTCTGTGTATAAATATCCGGATGAGGGTAAAATTATACAATTTGAAGTTCGTCCTTGGTGCACCAATACCGAAGATGGCGCTACCGTAGGTAATATTTTCTATGGGGATAAAGGTATTCTGGTAGTAGATGGCTATGACAAGTATAAAACCTATCTAGGGAAGGACAGAACACCTGGTAAATCTGGGGACGATGGAGGAAAAGCGGCATCCGGTATGGACAGGGGAGATGGAGGTACAGACGGGCACTTTGCCAATTTTATAGAGGCCGTACGTAAACATGACAAAAGTATATTGAACGGGCCGGTTGAAACTGCTCACCTATCCTCTGGATTGGCACACCTTGGAAACATTGCCTATAGATTGGATCGTGTTTTAACATTTAACACAAAGTCGGAAACCTTTGTTAATGATCAAGAAGCCGATAAAATGCTTACCCGTAATTATAGGGAAGGATTTGAAGTTCCGGAAAATGTTTAAAACGTCCCTATATTCATATATATAAAAAATATAAGGGAATTGGAATTGAACATTGACCAGGTTT
>JBFHGV010000159.1:0-6776 GCA_041582955.1 Arenibacter sp. | reverse complement strand
GCACCATCTGTATAGTCTTCTTCTAGCTTGGTAATTTCATTTTTAATAAAAGTAGCATTGACCCCAAGACTCCATCTAAAATCATTTTTATCAATAAGGTCGGTATTCAGCGTAAGTTCCAAACCAGAGTTGGTCATCTCCCCATAATTTTGGGTAAGTTCTGTAAACCCGGTAGTTTGGGAAATTGGCACATCCAAAATAAGATCGGAAGAAACCCTGCTAAAATATTCAACAGTACCATTTACTTTACTGAAGAGACCAAAATCCAATCCTACATTAAAGTTTTCCTGTGTTTCCCAGGTAAGATCTGGATTTCCAAGCTGTAAGGGGCTACCTCCTGGTGACCCATCATAATCTTGGCCATAGTTATATAATCCCAAGGAAGCAAAATTACCAATAGCGGCATTACCTGTTACCCCGAATGAACTTCTTAACTTAAGTAAGTTGACGAAAGAAATATCATCCATAAAGTCTTCTTTGGTAACGTTCCAGCTGGCACCAACCGAATAGAATGTACCATATCTATTGTCTGCACCAAATCTTGAAGATCCATCGTTTCTAATACTGGCAGAAAGGAAGTACTTACTATCAAAATTATAGTTGGCTCTCAAAAACATGGAACTAAACGTATATTCTGATCTATTTCCACCTACTGAAAATTCGGCCGAAGAACTGCCTAAGGTTGTAACTACATCATTAGGGAAATTTGATCCCGAGCCCCAGTGTGATTCCCTGGTAGTTTGCTGTGCCTCATATCCTCCCAAGAAATTAAAAAAGTGAGTGTCTGCCAAAGCAAAGTTATAATCCAAGGTATGTGTTCCTACCCAAGTTTTATTGGTAGTACTGGCCTCATAGGCATAACCATTGTAATCCAGTCCAGATCCATAACGTCTGTTGTAATATTGGGATTCGTTTATACTAAGTATATCAAAATTCCACTGGGTTCTAAATACCAGATTCTTTAGGAAATTAACCGAAAGAGCCAAGTTATCAATGATTCTTGATGTCTTGGTTTCCCAAAGGTCATCCCCGTTTAAACTTCCTACAGGGTTACTGGCAATAGGAAAGTAATTGTTGTGTTCCCCGTTGTATTGCCCATCCTCATCGTAGATAGGAATAAGCGGAGACAGTTCCAAAGTGTTTTTAAACGGATTGTTCCAAGAACCGCCATCAGGAGCGGTGCTGGAGGTAATATCCGAAATAGAAATATTGTTGGAAATGGTTATATAGTCACTGGCCTTGTATTCCAAGTTGGCACGTGTACTAAATCTTTTAAAACCGTACCCTACAATATAACTTTCTTGGTCCATATACCCTCCAGACATAAAGTATTTTACTTTATCCGTAGCACCTCTTACACTCAAATCATAGCTTTGTGTAACACCGGTACGGGTAATGGCATCCAACCAATCGGTGTCTGTTGGCTTACCAGTTGAAGGATCTATTTGTTGGGTAAATCTGGAATCTAGCCTAGCTTGCGCTTCTTCGGCCGTATCGCCCTGATTTATATATCCTTCTAAAAACAATTCTGTGTATTGTGCCGCATTCAACGGTTTTAAGATGTTTTTGGAAGCCTGGGAATTAAAACCGGTAAGTGTTTTAAGCTCAATGGTCGCCTTTCCTGTCTTACCCTGTTTTGTAGTAATCAAAATAACGCCATTTGCCCCTCTAGACCCATAAATTGCCGTTGAAGCTGCATCCTTTAAGATACTAATGCTTTCAATATCATTAGGGTTTATGGATGCCATAACGTTGGAACTGGCACCATCGTTATCATTGGTAGCCTGACTACCTGCTTGAATGGGTATACCATCTATAACGTATAAAGGCTCACTGGATGCGTTAATAGATCCAATACCCCTAATTCTGATTTCGGTATTGGAACCTGGTGCCCCATCAAGAGCGGATGCCTGAATACCAGCTACACTACCCCTAAGGGATTGCTCAAATGAAGAAGTGGGCGCCTGCTCCAATTCGGCACTTTTCACCGTACTTACAGAACCTGTTATGGCTTCCTTTTTCTGTGTACCATAACCAACAACCACTACTTCGCTAAGCGCAGCGGCGTTTTCCTCTAGTACCACATCTACCACAGACTTGTTTCCTACTGGAATACTCTGGGTCAACATACCTAAATATGTGAAGACCAATACTCCATCTTGGGGAACTACAATACTATAGTTACCATCAAAATCTGTTTGGGTACCTACAGTGGTACCTTTAACCAGAATATTAACGCCCATTAAAGGAATCCCATCAGTATCCAATACGGTACCGGTTACTTCATTTTCCTGGATTATTTCTTCTTTTTGGTTTAAGGACGTTTTATTAATATCTAATACTTCCTTTCTTACAACAATTTGATTTCCCTTAATTTTATAGGTCAAATTAGTTTTTGAAAAGGCCTTATTTAAAATAGTAGATACCTCTACATCCTTCAAGTTTAAGGAGATTTTTTTGTCTGTACTTAATACATCATCCTTATAAAAGAAGTAATAGTCACTGTTATTCTGTATTTCTTTAAAAAATTCCTCAATGGATACATTTTCGATTTCGACATCAATTCGGCTCTGTCCTATTGCATAGTTTCCATAAACTGAGGAAAGTCCTATACTAATTAACAATAAAAACATTCTCATAAGCACAAGGATACCTTTACTTAAAGTTTTTTTCATATTTTTGATTTTGGTTTTTTTATGTCACCACAAACTGGTGATATTGACTTAATTACGCCAGAAGGTGTTGCCGCATCTTCTGGTTTTTACTACTAGTTGAAATAGGTTGTTTTTAATTCATTAGCTATTTGGGTTAATTGTTATTTTATCTTCTGAGAATTTATAATTCATATTTGTACTTGCCTTTATGTTTTCCAATACGGTTTGGATATCTTCATTTAAATTCAGCGTACCTGAAAATGTTTCTTTGTCCGAACCTTCATATTCCAGTTCAATATCCACATTGTAATACCTTGCTATTCTTTTTGTAATATAACTCAGGTCATTGTTTTTGAAGATCAGCACCCCTTCCTTCCATGAAAAATAGCGGTCCACATCAACTTTCTCTGAAAGAATGCTTTTGTTTTCTTTATTATAACTGGCTTTTGTGCCAGGGGTAATTTTCATCTTTTCTATATGAGTGTCCGAAGCAGAAGAATTGCTTTGGTAACTAATTTGAACGCTACCGCTTTTTAAAACAGTATTAATGACTCCCTCGTCCGCATAATCCGTGACACCAAAAACAGTACCCAAGACCTCTATTTCCTGATTATCGGAAATGACTACAAAAGGTTGGTTTTTATTATGGGCAACATCAAAAATAGCTTCGCCTTCCAAATACAATTCTCTTCTTTTTCCATTAAAAGCGGCGGGATATATAATTTTAGACCCAGAATTCAACCACACCATAGTACCATCCGATAGGGTTACCTTGGATCGCTTACCATAAGGCACCAATAGCGTATTATAGACTACTTTATCATCATGGGAAGTTTCCTGATTGATTTCGGTGGTACTGCCCAGGGTTACTTTTTTCCCCGTATTGGAATAATTTATGGTTGCGGAATCTTCATTTACTTTCAGGTTTTTTCCCTCTCCCAATATAAGTACTACCTCATCTGTACTGTTTACCTCTAGTTCTTTTGAGGCTTTTGCAAAATCTGTTATGGAAGATGATGGCACACTAAAGAAATAGAACCCAAAAACAGCTACAAACGTCATTAAGGCCGTTACGCTGGCCGCTATGTAAAAACGCATTTTTCTGATGGCCAACCTATCTATTGTTGTAAAAATTCTATTTTGCAGTGCCGTTTTTTCCGACTCTGTAATGGGCATTATTATTACTTTATTTGATCTTATATTTTTCATAGTTATTTTATTCGATAATAGTAACTATTGAAACTCATTTCTAAATCAATGATTTAAAGTTTCCTTAGTGATATGGGATATACCTAGCTTTTTGTAAACAAATGCCAGCTTGTTTTTTAAATTAGATTAAATGCTTTTAGAACTTTAGTTTCCTTAGTGTTTTTATAGCCCTGTAAACCGAGGTCCTAGCGGTTTGGACCGATACTTCCATTATTGCGGCTATTTCCTCAAACGACCTATCCTGATCAAACCTTAGGAACAATATCTTTCTTTGCTTTTTGGTCAAGGTTTCTAGGGCTCTGCCCAATTTCTTGTTTATTTCTGAGGTGTTTTCTTGACTAATAATGGATTTCTCGCAGGAATTGGTATGGTTCTTTTGATTAAAATCTGTTATAAACTCAAACTCATCCAAGGAAACCGAAACGTTCTTGGTCCTATACTTTTTATTAATTTTTCGCTTCAGGGACTTAAAAAGGTAGGATTTAACATTGTCTGTTCTGGACAGGTTTTTTCTATACTTAAATAAATCAACAAAAAGGTCATGTATACAATCCAATACATAAGCCCTGTCCTTGGAATGGTACATCCCGTAAGAAAATAAAGTATTTGCATATTTATTGTACAGCTCTTCCAATGCCAACTTATCCCCTTCAATTAATTTTTCCCAAATTAAGGTCTCCTCATTTTCTTCAACAAATAGGCTCCCAGCATTAAATTCTGGTGCTTGATTAAAAACCTGATCCTCGTCATTCGAATTTTTTTCCGCTACTAAAGCCAATGCCAATTCACCATATTCCTGCATAAGATTTAATTTTGTTTTGTGACCCAACCGCTTAAAACGCCGTTGCTTCTATAATTACAAGTACGACACTCTATTATTATAGACACCTAAATTGGACAATTACTGAAAAAAAATCATATTCAAAAATAGAGGGTGTCAAATCTATTATTAGATAAAATGAATAGGCCAAAATTGCGCTTTTAATAAAGCCGTGGAGACTGAATTGTATAATGAAGAGGAGGAATAGTATTGATTTTTGGAACAAAAAGGATCGCAATCATGGAACTACCCATCAAAGATCCCTTAGGCTGCTCTTAAGGATGTGGGGTTTTACAAAAAGTGGTTAAGAAGATACTTAAAGGGACAAAGGACATCAATATAGATGTCTCTTGTCCCTTCTTAAACTATTTTAAAAGTTCTTCCAATGTCCAATAGTTTTTTCTATCAGCATTTTTTTCCCTTATATCGGCTACTTCCCTTTCACGTACCCATGAGGTATTGTTCATGGTACGAATGTAAGAAGCTACCTGGCTAATCCACTCATCATCGTTGGAGCCCATGGGTAACATAATACCATATTCCTTGCCGTCTATAGGCCCGGTAAGTCCGTTTAGAAGAATATTTACCAAGACGTCCTTATCTCCCTTCACCCTAGGTGATCCAATTAACGGCGGTGCTATCAAGGAATTTTCGCCATTGGGAACCCCTTTTAAATCCGGACCATGACAGGTAACACAGGTCTGCATATAAATGTCGTAGCCGGCAAGAGCCGTCATTTTATGAATTCTACTACTGTTGGCAATCCGTTTCTTGAATTTCAAAAATTCGGAATCCTTGGCTTTTATGCCCAAGGCAATAGAAGCCGTTATCACTTCATTATCCCCATACTGCCCTTTTATGGAACTTGATAGTTCCTTGGCCTCCGTACTTTTGGAATAGCCTAAACTCAGTGCCAATTGTTTTACCACATTAATATCAACATCATCTTGTAAAGGAGCCAATGCCTTTATAATTCCTTTATCGTCCTCTTTCAAGAATTCCTCACTTAATCTTATAGCTGTAATCCGAACCCTATAATCCTGGTCGTTGAACTTTTCAAGAATCAGATTCCTGTCCACAACACCTAGACCTTCCAAGGTCCATAGAGCATGTAGCCTTTGCAGTGCGTAATCCCTGTCCCCAAAGTTATCTGTCCAAAAAGACTCATTGTCCTTGGCTATTTCCTTGAGTTTGGGCACAACTCCCATATCCCCTTTTAAGATAATCAGCTTTTGTGCCGTATTCCTGTACCAACCATTGGGATGGCCTAAATACTCCACCAATTCCTCTGCGGATTTATCCAAGAGCTCAGGTTTTCCATCTGGTTCAATATCTTCATGGACTATACGGTATATCCTTCCCCTACCTATATTTTTGTCCAATCCTTTACGAAGAATAACGGGCCTTAAATGACTTCCTTCCCTGGTCCAGTTGCCTTCCTGAATAATGCCGCGGTACATATCTACTATATAAAGACTGCCGTCGGGTCCTGTTTGTGCCTGTACAGGTCTAAAGTTCAAATCTGTGGACGCCAGGAATTCGGCCTTATCATAGGCATTGTACAGCACTTTTTTTCCTTCCTCGTTTTTTACCTTGGCCCTACGTACCAATCTACCCACGGGTTCGGGGATAAAAAGATCCCCATAGGCGGAAGGAGGCAATTTATGGCCCCTATAAATTTCCTGTCCGGCTACCCCTGTAAACTTATTAAGGGTGCCATCTGCCTTTAGTCTTAATTTGGCACCACCCTGAACATCAGGTGTCCCCACTACTGGCCAAGGTTCCATAAATCCCTCCGAAATTTGTCCTTTAGGGTTAAAGTCCCCATATATTGGGGGTATTTGAAAATTATAGGCAGCTATTTCAGATCCTGCAGAAGAATAGTACATATTCCCTAGATCGTCCTGGGTAAGGCCCCATTGACCGCCGGAACCTCCTACCAGGGAATCTACTTGAATACCATCTTTATTAAACCTGAACCTCAAAGGGTTGTAGGTGGTATATACCCAATTGTCCAAATTCCATACCAGGCCACTCTGCTGGTGTTCCAAGTTTCCGCCCCTTCTTTTGGGGTTTTCATAAACCCTGATCTT
>JBFHGV010000158.1:0-6805 GCA_041582955.1 Arenibacter sp. | reverse complement strand
GTTTCATGCTCTTCGGTCTCTATCGCTACCAACAAATCGCCCGGCACCCCATTGCCCGGAGCATCGTTCCCTTTGTTTGGCACTTTCAATTGCATACCGTCCTCAACTCCAGCGGGTATATTAATACTAACAGTTTCCTCGGAAATCTTTAGACCGTGTGCATCGGCATCACTCGGTTTCTTATCAATAACCTGACCACTTCCTCCACATGCACTACAAGTAGCTGCCGTCTGCATTCTACCTAGAATGGTATTGGTTATTTTAGAAACCTGACCCCTACCACCACAAGTGCCGCAAGTTTGATACGTTACACCGTCTGCCTGGATTTTACGTTTTACCTTAATTTTCTTTTCAACACCGTTGGCAATTTCCTCTAGTGTCAATTTAACTCTAATCCTTAGGTTACTGCCTTTGACACGGCGTTGACCGCCACCGCCAAATCCAGAAAAACCACTAAAACCTCCTCCTCCGAAAGCACCTCCAAAAATATCACCGAACTGACTGAAGATATCGTCCATATTCATACCTCCACCGCCAAATCCGCCGCCGCCTTCAAAGGCTGCATGCCCATACTGATCATATCGGGCCTTCTTATTTGGGTCGCTCAAAACCTCATAGGCCTCAGCTGCTTTTTTAAACATCTCTTCGGCCTTGGCATCTCCTGGGTTTTTATCCGGATGATACTCAATGGCCTTTTTCCGATATGCTTTCTTTATTTCGGCTGTGGAAGCATTTTTTCCAATGCCCAAAATATCATAATAATCCTCCTTCATATACTAATTTTAGTTTCCTACCACTACTTTAGGGTGGCGTATGATTTTGTCTCCTAATTTAAATCCCTTTTCCACTACGTCAATAATCTTACCCTTTAGTTTCTTTTCTGGGGCAGGGATTTGGGTAATGGCATCATGGATCTCAGCATCAAAACTATCGCCTTGTTTAACCTCTACTTCCTGAAGCCCTTTGTTTTTAAGGGTTTCTCTAAATTTATTATTAATTAACTCTACCCCTTTGAACATTTCCTGATCTTCAGATTTAGAAAGCTCCTTCAGGGCACGGTCAAAATCGTCCATTACCGGCAATAATGACACTATAACTTCCTGTCCGGCCGTTTTAAACAAGTCCATTCTCTCCTTGGAGGTTCTTCTTTTGTAGTTTTCGAATTCGGCAAAAAGTCGTAAAAACTTATCCTTTTCCTTATTTAAATCTGCCTGCAATTGCTCCTCTAAACTAATTTCCTCCTCCATTTTCTCATTGTCTTCCGCAGATGATGAATTGTCCTGTTCGGTTGCCTGATCTTCAATGTTGTTCAAGACATCATCTTCCATCTCGTCTGTTTTATTTTCGTTGCTCATTTAAAATACATTTATATACTTCCGATTTGAGACGGCAAAAGTACTGCCAATTCTTTAAAAATGTCATAATGTCATTAAACTTTATAAAAAAACATCCGCCAAGGGCGGATGTTCCTACTTTATAAAGTAATATTTCTACTCCTTAAGGGCAGTATTCTTTATGATAAAAGGTATCGGTAGACTTATATTTTTCCTTATCCCGAAAAATATTTTCCAGGGCACGACATATATTGGGATATATAAAATCAAATCCAGTCTCTGTAATTTTTTTACTACTCACACGCTGACTAGCAAATAGAATATATGACATTTCGCCCAGCACCATTTGTAGTAATGCTTTGGGCACATTGGGCAGTAATAACGGCCTGTCCAAAACTTTTGCAATTTCTCTGGTTAGCTTTTCATTGGTTACCGGGTTTGGCGCTACCGCATTAAAGACACCGTGAAGTTCCTTTGTGGCAACATGCATAAATATCCTTGCCAGATCTTGTATGTGTATCCAGGATTGCCATTGGCTTCCTGTACCAAGCGAAGCCCCAACATAATACTTTATGGGCCTTGCCATTTGAGGGAGGGCACCTCCCTTGTCCGACATCACCAATCCTATTCTTATTTTGGAGGTTTCCACATTTATTTCCTTAAACCTGTCTACTTCCTGCTCCCAAGCGGACACCACCTTACCTAAAAAACTGTCATCAACACTTGTTTCACCCTCCCTATAGTAATTGGATAATGAATTGGGATAAATACCTATGGCCGATGCCGATACAATGGCTTTTATATGATGCCCCTTGGTTTTTGAGATTCCCAATCGCAACGTCTTTAAGGCTTTAACCCTACTGTCCAGTATCTTCTTTTTATTGCTCCTAGTCCATCTTTTTGAAATACTAGACCCCGCAAGATTTATAATGGTGGTAACCCCCTGAAAGCATTCCATATCTATTTCATCTCGATCAGGATTCCAATAAAACCCCCTGTACCCCTCTCGGGATTGTATTTTACCCTTGCTTGTGGTTAAATAATGGATAGCAATATTGTTCTGCTTACACAAATTAGCAATTTCACTTCCTACCAGACCTGTTGCTCCTGTTATTAAAACCTTCATACCCTTTCAATCTACACGTATATAAATATATGGGTTTTTAATGTCAATCCAGTTGAATTTAGTTTAGGTTTAACAGTCCAAGTGTTATGTGCGTTAAGGAATGCCTAAAATCCCCCTTCCCATTAGGACTGCTTTAAAGCTCGCAACATCTCTCTTTTCCCAGGAGGCCCGGGTAATCGCTCCACAACAAACCCCACGTGCTGCATTGCCCTTCTTACACTTCCTTTGGCCGAATAAGTTACCAAAAGCCCTCCTTTTTTCATGGCCTTGAACATAATTTCAAAAACCTCCTCCGTCCAAAGCTCTGGCTGCACCCTGGCACCAAAGGCATCAAAATAAACAAGGTCATAAACATTTGTATCGCTAATCTCCCTAAAGTCGAGCTGCTGCTTTTCCAAAATGAAGTTTTGGGTTATTGCATGCGGTTGTCCCCATGAGGTTTGGTGCATTTTAAGAAATTGCTCTTCATTTTCAGACTGGTCCAATGCAGTGCAATAATCCAACTGCTTTAACTCCTCTGGAAGTACCGGATACGCCTCCACCCCTTTGTACGTCACAGCAAGATCACTCTTCTTCGCTTCCACAAGGGTTATAAAAGCATTTAAACCAGTTCCAAAACCAATCTCAAGTATAGACAGTGACCTATCTTGGAATAAGGAAAGTCCGTTCTTAATAAAAACATGATAGGCCTCTTGAACAGCTCCATGTACAGAATGATACTGCTCGTTCCAATCTTCTATCTGAATGGTCTTGGAGCCATCGGCCGTCGTTATTATTTTCCTTTTCAAACTATTTTTTTATAAGTACTCCATCTGCTTCAAAAGCAAAAATTCTCTTTACCGCTGTTATCTGTGCTATTTCGCTTGCCGACATCCCGGCATCCTTGGCAAAATGTCTTTGATCTTCCACACTCATTTCCTCAACATATGCCTTACCACTTACAACAACATCCTTCCCAATGGCTTCCCCCGGAACAAAAAAACCATAATCCTTAAATTTTACCATAGTCTCCCTAGGACCATCCAACTCTAATTTCATCCAACAGCCTTTTACCTTACATACATCTGAAACCTTGGCCGAGAATTTAATAGCAAGTGTATCTTTTTTAGACATATTTTCGTAGTACTTAAGCACAGATCCGCTCTTTATGGCGCCTGCTTCATCAATTTTGAGCCCATAGCTATCATATTCGTTTGTCACATGGCCTAGCGGTTGTCCTTTTTGTGCTATTTTCTGTTGGCCATTGGCCGAAAACAGCACAAAAAACACAATCAAAATGTTAAATACCTTCATATTTGACAGAATTTTTATCACTTTACAAAACTGGGCTTTTTTCAACGAAAAAAGAAGTAGTAGTGACGATATTTGCTTAATTTTATTGCTTTAAATTAAATTGCTATGCAAACTGTTTCAAATTCGATTATAGTTGAGAAAGTAAAAACCTCTAAAATTGATAAAGTAGATTTTAAAAGTTTATCTTTTGGAAAGTATTTTACAGACCATATGATGGTCTGTGATTATAAGAACGGAGCCTGGGAAATCCCAAAAATAGTTCCCTATCAACCAATAACACTAGACCCATCGGCCAAAATATTTCATTATGGCCAATCTGTGTTTGAAGGCATGAAAGCCTACAAAGATGCCGATAAAAAAGTATGGCTTTTCCGTCCATTGGAGAATCAGAAGCGCATTAATATTTCATCAAAGCGACTTGCCATGCCAGAATTTCCTGAACATTATTTTATGGACGGACTAAAGGCGCTTTTAAAGTTGGACCACAAATGGATACCAGAATCCGAAGGCAGCTCTCTTTATATAAGGCCATTTGTCTTTGCTTCCGGAAACGGCTTCCACGCCTCCCCTTCGGACGAGTATAAGTTTATTATAGCCTGCTCCCCGTCCGACTCCTATTTTGCCGGTAAGGTAAGAGTATTAATTGAGGAAAAATATTCCCGATCGGCCGATGGCGGTGTAGGTTTTGCCAAAGCTGGTGGGAACTATGCCGGGCAATTTTACCCTACTCAATTAGCCGTAGAAAAAGGTTACAACCAGGTGATTTGGACAGATGACCACCATCACGAATATATTGAAGAGGCCGGGGCCATGAACATTTTTGTGCGAATAAACGACACCTTGATTACGAGTCCTACAAGCGACCGAATACTGGACGGGATAACCCGAAAAAGCATCTTGGATATTGCAAAAGACGAGAATATAGCTGTTGAAGTGAGAAAAATAAGTGTAAAAGAAGTAGTTGAAGCTTCTAATAACGGTAGTCTAATGGAGATGTTCGGAGCTGGTACAGCTGCAGTGGTTTCACCTATTGCCACCTTTGGTTACCAGAACAAAGATTACGATCTTCCCGAATTGGACAATAGCTACGCTTCACTGCTAAAAAAGCGTATTACCGATATTCAATACAATAGAGCGGAAGATAAGTTTGGATGGAGATATCCGGTAGATGTTAAATAAGATTAGGCCCATGAATTGATTAGGTAAATGCTACCTGATGTACTCACATGGGCGGAAGTATTAAATTTAACCAATTCGCAATACGATTGTGGTTAACACACAAAAGCCCCTAGCCACAAAGAGCTAGGGGCTTCTACTTTTCCCAAGCCTCTTGGAACACCAAACAGAACTACCTCTTTTTAGCCAAGATTTCCACAATATTGGGTTTAAAATAATTTGGTCCCTTTAGCACTTTTCCATCTTCCCTGTAAATTGGTTTTCCATCTTCTCCCAATTTACTCATATTACTTCGCTGAATCTCTTCAAAAACCTCCTCTATCTTATGTTGCATTCCATGCTCTAAAATAGTCCCACACAATATATACAGCATATCGCCCAAGGCGTCGGCAACCTCCACCACATCGTTATTATTGGCCGCCTCCAAATATTCCCTATTCTCCTCATCCATTAAATTAAAACGGAGTGTATTTTTAGCCTCCCCCAAATCTGCCTTAAGCTCTTTGGATACCCCCAATCCAAATGACCTATGGAACAATTCAACGGCACTTAGTTTATTTTTCATTCTTGTAATTATTTACATTAGATTTGCGTAAAAATAGAAATATGTTCAGCACGGGACAATTAATTTTTGCTGGTCTATTTTTCGTATTTTTCGCAGGAATAACTATCATTTCCTATAAAAAAGACAAAAAACTTCACGCAAAAAACTATAAAGGCGTAAAATGGGTAGGAATTTTCTTCACTTTATTCATTGTAATTCTATTCCTTATTAAATTTTTTCTTAAAAATTAACAGATTAAGTTACAACCTCATAAAAAGCACCTCAGCACACAACATTCCAAACTTTATAAGCGTTTGATATACGAAAAGTCTTAATTTTGCGTTAAGAAACTAAATCACTTAGTTGTATGGTAACTTTTTTCAGTATTTTATTTGTCCTTATTGTTATAAATGCACTATTATTTCTAGTAAGTTTTAACAGTAATTCCAGAAAGAAAGAAAAGTCCGTCAAAGATATTTCAGAATCTACAACAGTAATCTTCCCCCTAGATTTAATTAACTCGAAATATAAAAAGGCAGTTTAATTCTTGTCTAATTGGAAATATGTGCATATTTGCATTAATCCTACACACCATATAGTGTAGAGTACAACCTATGCATAATTTTAAGACACCTGTAATTATGGTAGTTTTTTTTTACCCTGGTCAAGGAATAAAAATTAAAAACCTATGAAACAATTTCTATTGGTTTTCTTGGGAGGGGGTGCCGGTAGTGCACTACGTTTTTTAATTAGCAAGACTTTAAACAACACTTTTCATAATTTTTTTCTAGGAACCTTTTTGGCCAACATTATTGGATGTTTACTAATAGGCCTTATTGTGGGACTTTCCGTGAAAAACAACCTTATAACCACAAACCACTCCTTATTATTAATAACAGGATTCTGTGGTGGCTTCACTACTTTTTCCACCTTCGCCCTGGAACAACACTCCCTATTAAAGGCTGGCGACCTATTAAATTTCACTATTTACACCATATCCAGTCTTATTATAGGTATAAGCGCTGTGGCAGTGGGCTTCTGGTTCTCCAAATTATAGCCTTTTTTTTTTACCCCACCTTTCTTTCTCTCCTATTTCTATACAACAAGCATCCCTTTTTATCCCTAACCTAAACTACATATAGTTATATGAGGTGTAGATTACCTCTTTCCATACACCACATTACCCCATGACTACCCGCACCCCAAGATAGGTACCAACCATAGAATCAAATTCAACCTCTTCTACACAAACCTGACATATCCTCCGATTTTTAGGCATATTCCTGAATAAAATGTTGAAAAAGACAACATTACTGCAGTTTTAAGCATTTT
>JBFHGV010000157.1:0-6816 GCA_041582955.1 Arenibacter sp. | reverse complement strand
GGATGTTCTTGAATGTCCCAATAAAATAATGGGCGCGTCCATATTGCAAATTCCTGGTTATTTTGTTTGGGGAGGTAGTGTGGTAAAGGGTGATGATGGCAAGTATCATATGCTTTTTTCTATTTGGGAAAGTGGAACGGAAGGAGGTAGTTTTGTCAAGGATTGGGTGCTTCAGTCTAAAATAGGATACGCCGTTTCAGATCATCCGGACCGTGATTTTGAGTTTCAAAAAATAGTGTTGAAAGGCACGCGTTACCAAGGGGATGATTCAGCATGGGATGCTCAAATGGTACACAATCCTCATCTTAAAATATTTGAAGGGAAGTATTATCTGTATTATATAGGTGGCAAAGACCTGGGCAAACAGCCTAAGGGGTCCAAAGCGGAAAATTTAGACCAACGATCAAGGGTACAACAATCCCTTTGTATAGGGGTGTTGGAATTTGATAGTTTTGAAAATCTGCTTTCGGGCAATTTTAATCGCCCTAAGCGGCCATTGTTAAGTCCACGTACAAGGGTTAAACGGGATAATATTTTGGATGGTTCGCCAATAGGTACGGAGGCAAAACCAGATAATATTATAGTAGTAAATCCTTCTGTGGTCTATAACCCCATTGCCCAAAAGTACATGCTCTATTTTAAGGGCAATGTCTACGATCCTAATTGGAAGGGCGTACACGGGGTGGCTATTGGCGATACACCCCAGGGTCCTTTTAAACCTTTGGATTTATTTGTTTTTGATGTTAGAATGCCCGATGGTAGTTTGGCCAGTACTGAAGACCCCTATGTCTGGTATTCCAATAAACTTCAACAATTTATGGCGATAGTAAAGGATTTTTCTGGAAGACTAACTGGGTGTAAAAAGACATTGGCTCTTTTGTCATCGAAAGACGGATTAGCGTGGAACTTGACAAGAAATCCACTTTTTATGAAAAGGGAGTTATATTTATTAGATGGATCGGTCACCGAGGTCGATAGATTGGAACGCCCTCAATTGTTGTTGACAGAGGATGGCATTCCCCAATATATGTATGCTGCATCCGCTCTGGAAAATGTAAATGCTAAAAATGATGGCAGTTCTTTTAATGTACAGATACCTTTGAAAGTTGAAATGGAATAATATTAAAACTATTAATACATTCAGATATAAAAAACATATCGGTCGTCAATTAGTGTCGATTTTAAAGTAAATTGAATATTGTAAATGAAGTACATTTTAAGATTGTTTGTTGTTTCCCTACTCTTGGTCATTGATTCTGGGTATGCCCAAGACAAGGCTGTGCAGGTACCCCTTTCTTTTATTGCTCAAAATTTGGAATATAAGGGCGTGGCGGTTCAAGATGAAAAGTATACCTTTTGGGGTTGCGCACCCATAATGGATGAGGCAGGAAAAGCACACTTATTTGTAGCACGCTGGCCAGAAAAGAATGTTGACCCCGCATGGAGAAAATCTTCCGAAATTGCGCATTATGTTGCCGATTCACCTGAAGGACCTTTTGTTTTTTCAGATGTGGCCATTAAAGGCACGGGAAAGGATACCTGGGATAAATATGCACCACACAATCCAGAAATCAAAAAGGTGGGCAAGAACTATGTATTGCTGTATATTGCGAATACAGATTATAACCAACCACCACATCCAAGTAATCAGCGTATTGGAATGGCTATTGCAAAATCTCCTTACGGCCCATGGAAAAAAGTAGGCAAGGACGGGATGGTCCTAAATGCCGAGAATCCTCAGAAATGGAATTATAAATCCAATATGGGAGTGGCTAATCCCGCCTTTGTAGAGGTAAAAGGAAAATACTATTTATATTTTAAAACCAAAACCACAGATGGGGTGCTAAAGTATGGCTTGGCTATCGCCAACAAATTAAAAGGCCCATATGTTATTCAAGATAGACCGGTAACCTCCAATAAGGGTGCATTGGAGGATGGAACCGTCTTTGCCTATCAGGATTTTATTTATCTATTGACCACGGATAATCATGGTCAAAATACAGGTATAGCTGGTGGTGGTACACTCTGGAAGTCAAGGGATGGAATCACTTTTAATTTGGAGGACGCCACGGTTGGTTATGATTTGTTGCCAAACTATTATACGGATTATGACCCTAAAAAAGTAGTGAAGATATATGGTATGGCCCCCAAGCTGGAGCGTCCCAAAATTTTAATGATAAATAACAGACCGTCATATTTGTATGGTCCTTCTGGTTATAATATTTTTGGCGGGGACAGAACTGTTGGCCATGTTTTTAAAATAAATCTGAACGAATGAAATTGCGAAATATTTTTTTGATGCTGGCTTTGCTGCCCTTATTATTGGCGTCTCAGGAAATTAAAGAAGATTTTAAAATTATTACCTATAACATTTGGAACGGTTACGATTGGGGCAAAGACGAGCCAAGAAGGGTTAATTTGCAAAAGTGGATGAATGCCCAAGCTCCTGATGTTGTAGCCCTTCAGGAATTATGCGCCTATACTCCCGAAAAATTGCGGGACGATGCCTCAGCTTGGGGACATGGGTACTCTATATTGTTAAAGACAAGCGGTTACTCTGTAGGGTTAACCTCCAAATATCCCATTGAGGTAAAAGAAAAAATAATGGAAGGCATGCATCATGGGGCTTTACATTGCACTAGCAATGGAATTGATTTTTTTGTAATTCACCTGCATCCGGGAAGCATTGATCGAAGGAGGGAAGAGGCCGATATACTATCAGGAAAATTGGAAAAAATCATCAAAACCAGTTCCAAATATGTGGTTTTGGGAGATTTTAATGCCCATTCTCCCTTTGATGCCGATCTATACGATCCCAATGGCAACTTTGATTATGCCGTAATGTCTAAATTTCTTTCCCTGCCCTTATACGATCCAGTTCAGAAACATACTGCAGGATTGATGGAAAGAGGCAGTTTTCCCGGTCGGGTTTTGGGAGAGGTAAACCAAGAAAGCACGGAACAATTGATTTCGCGTATAGAACGTATAGATTATATTATGGTTTCATCTGAGCTCTTGAAAAAATCCCTTGGAGCCCAGGTCCATAACGGACAAGAAAATTGGTTTTTGTCCGATCACTATCCTGTTAGTGCCACTTTTTATCTAAAAGATTGATTGGTAGGTTTTTCCAATTGAAAATCAATACCCAAAAATTTTAGGATGCAAGTAACAATTCGTAATTTGCAATCTCTACATTAGATGGATGATTTCTCTCCCCAAGAAGGAATTGCTAAAGTTTTATTTAAAAGTTATTTAATCATGTCGGTTTTAGAAAAATTATCATCTAAAGATGCCATTGCATTGGAGGAAGAATATGGAGCACACAACTATCATCCATTACCTGTTGTTCTAAATAGGGGAGAAGGAGTATTTGTTTGGGATGTTGAAGGAAAAAAGTATTACGATTTTTTATCCGCTTATTCTGCGGTAAACCAAGGGCATTGCCACCCAAAAATTGTCAATGCCATGGTACAGCAGGCACAGACCTTAACATTGACCTCTAGGGCCTTTCATAACGATATGCTAGGGAGGTTTGAGAAGTATGCTGCCGAGACTTTTGGCTACGATAAGTTCCTGCCTATGAATACTGGGGCAGAGGCCGTGGAAACAGCTCTAAAAATCTGTAGAAAATGGGCCTATGAGAAAAAAGGGGTTCCTGAAAATCAGGCAGAAATAGTGGTATGTGATAATAATTTTCATGGTAGAACCACAACAATTATCTCATTTTCGAATGATCCTGTAGCCAGGAAGAATTTTGGGCCCTATACCAAAGGATTTATTAAAATAGAATATGACAATTTATCTGCGTTGGAGCAGGCCTTGAAAACCAATAAAAACGTAGCAGGGTTTTTGGTAGAGCCCATTCAGGGCGAGGCAGGAGTATATGTTCCATCGGAAGGATATCTTTTAAGGGCAAAGGAACTGTGTAAGGAATACAATGTACTTTTTATTGCCGATGAGGTGCAGACAGGAATAGCCCGTACAGGAAAATTACTGGCTACATGTGGCAATTGCAGCTGTCCGGATAGGCATTGCAGTGGGACGCCTGAGGTGAAACCCGATATGTTAATTTTGGGGAAGGCTCTTTCAGGAGGAGCTTATCCCATTTCGGGGGTTTTGGCCAATGACGAAATCATGGAGGTGATAATCCCCGGTAGCCATGGTAGCACCTTTGGGGGCAACCCAGTGGCGGCGGCAGTGGGTATGGCCGCTCTTGAGGTAGTTAAAGAAGAAGGGCTTGCCGAAAATGCCTATCAGTTGGGTGAGTTGTTTAGGGAAGAACTCAATAAGTTTATACCCACTTGTAGTATTGTAAAATCTGTTAGGGGAAAAGGCTTATTAAATGCCATTCTGATAAACGATACTGAAGAAAGCTCCACAGCTTGGGATATTTGTCTGGCCTTAAGGGATAACGGTCTTCTGGCCAAACCAACGCACGGCAACATAATAAGGTTTGCACCTCCCTTGGTAATGAATCGGCAACAACTCTTGGATTGTGTGGATATAATCACCAAAACACTTAAGGAATTTGATAAGTAATTATCCCGTAGACTTAAATACTGAGCCCGTTGTACTTGTTATATCGGGCTTTTTTATTGCCCCGGAGCCAATAGGGTAAAAGGATATATGGCTACATTTCTTAAAATAGTAAATAAGGTAATGATAATGAAGAGCAGTATTGGTGTTTTGGGATGATAAAGCAGGTCTGGCATAGCCGCTTTTATTTTGTTCGGGGCGTAATATCGAGCCCAATGATAGCCAAGCAATAGAACTGCAGGGATAAAAAGAATATTGTGCTGGGCAACACCAAGAAAATTAAAGTGCAACAAGTGGTGCAATGCCCTTTGGCTTCCGCAACCCGTACAATAGAACCCTGTAGCCCTTAAAAATGGACATTTGGGAAAATAATGGGAGCTAATGGGGTTGATAAAAAAATAGAGAAGTAATATCCCTAAGGATACTACTCCTAAAATAATAACCTTTGTTATGTGTTTCTTATTAGAAATCACCAGTACTCATTAGCCCACCAATAATAGCAAATCCAAAAATGGCAATGTATAGAATCCAAAAGAAACCGGCAATCGCCATGCCTACAATGGCCCATGTTTTGGCATTTTTGGAAGCCTTTTCGGCCTGTTCGTAGTTCCCAAGGGCATATGCCTCATTTACTTTTGCCGCATTTACAATACTCACAATACCAGGTATTAAGCAGCAAAAAACGGTACTGATAATAGCCAATACCAAATAGTTGTTCGGTTTGGGCCTACTTTCAAAGTTCTCCATGAAATTTTGGAATATAATTAATAATAATTTCGCTCAATTATTGAACGTTTTGGAAATAATCTTCCATTCTTTCCCTCATAAGTTCTTCGTCCTGCAGGGCATCCCAACCAATGATAGAAATGATCCAGATGAAAAATATTATGACGAGTATGTTTAGGACAATGCCAATAATGGATAAGGTTTTTCCTAGCTTAACATTGTTGTACCCCTCATAAATACTGGGGTTTACGGCATATAGATTAGTAGCTTTATTGGCTAAAATAAGTCCGACAATTCCAAAAATAAGTCCAATTATCCCATAGCAGCAACAGGTGACAATAGAAATAATTCCGAAAACTAAAATTAAGGTTGCATTGGGTAGTTTTTGCTGTTCCATATCAGGTTTTTAATAAATTAGATGAATCATTTTATATATATAGCTCACTATAATGATTCCTACGTTGAGGTAGAGAAGATAAAGTTTGATCTTAAAGGCGTTTTTTATGTTAAAAAAGAATGATGTTCCAACAAAACCAAATAACAAAAGTAAGGTGTATATGGCAGGATATATTTTTAGGGCATCATAGAAATTCCCCTCCAAAATATAGGATACGGAGCGTTGTATGCCACACCCCGGGCACTCTATGCCAAAAATCCGCTTGTTCATACAAGGGAGCATATAGTTTTCCAGTTCCAAAAGAAGTGCCATCGGGATTAATTAAAGTGCTAATATAATTCTTTACCGAAAAATACTATTATTTTTGGGCAATGAAAACAAAACGAACCTTTTATTTGGTGCTCATAGTAGTGGGAGTGGTCATTGCTAGCTTGGGGGAGAATTATATGCAGGAAGAATATGCACTGAGTATAGGTTTTGCCCTGATGATGTTGGGATTGTATAAAACTACCCAATTGTGGAGTAATGATAAATTTGAGGATAAGGAAAAAGAGGATTACTAATGGATTTTAAGGTTGGGGATCAAGTTGAAGTTTTGGATGATACTACCCAAGGTATTGTGGTAAGAGTTGACGATAAGCAAGTTACCGTGGAAACCACTGAAGGTTTCCTGTTACATTTTGTGGCTTCTGAATTATTAAAAATTGGAGGGTCTAGCGCTATAAAAGTTTCCAATTATGAAGTAGCCCAAATTAAGGCCGAAAAGGAAATCCCCAGAAATAGACATAGCAAAAAATTACGGCCCAAAGAGCGCAATGCCCCAAAGATGGAAGTGGATCTGCACATTAATAAGCTAACACCGTCTACCAAGGGCATGAGTAATTATGAAATGCTAAATATACAACTGGATACGGCCAAAAGGCAATTGGATTTTGCCATTCGAAAAAAGATACAAAAGGTCGTATTTATTCACGGAGTGGGGGAAGGTATATTAAAGGAGGAATTACAATACCTATTTAAACGATATGATAACATTAAGTATTATGATGCAGATTATCAGAAATATGGTTTGGGTGCCACAGAGGTATACTTTTTTCAGAATACCCTGTAATTATTGAGTTGTAACCGTTCCAAAGTCGTTGATGCTTAAGTCCGTG
>JBFHGV010000156.1:0-6855 GCA_041582955.1 Arenibacter sp. | reverse complement strand
AGTAATTCTTTTCGTTCTTATTTAGGGCTTGTTCATATAATTTGGCCGCTTCGGCGTACCACATTTTATCAAAATATTCATCGGCTTTTTGAATAAGCTTGCTGGCATTGGGCTTGTTGCCCCCATTAAAAGAAGCTGAACCCTTTTTGGTAGAGAAGGTATTTATTTTATTGGCTTCTACCTTTGCTCCACTGAGGATCTCATTGGTTACCTCCTTTATGGAAAGTGTTTCCTTAGAACTGCTTTGTGTTTTACTAGAGGTTACGTTGGCTGCCTCCTTAATTGGCGGAATTTCCTTTTTAGTATTTTCCAATGTTGAAACAGAACTATCCAAATCTTCTTTTACTTCCTTGATTTTGGTTCGCTCACTATTATCTACGTTCATTAACCAAAAAGCTTCGGTATAACGTCCGTTTAGTTTTGAAGTACAGGAGGCCATTGCCTTTTCCAAAGACCTGTATTTATGTAAATAAACATAGTTAAGTCCGTTATCTGGGTTGCTTATAAATCCTGATTTAAATCCTTTCCCCACCAGTTTTTGAACTAACTTCTTAGCATTGTCCAAATTGGAAAACACGCCGGAAACAATATAGAAGCCTTCCTCTACCCCACTCAAATTCTTAAAAGTCCTACTTTTAATATTGCTACTATGCGTTCTTTTTTTAAAATTCTTGGGTGTTACCGTCTCGTTATAGGCCAAGCTAGTATTGGAATCAAAATTAGTGTAAACATCAACATTATTAAACCGCTGGTCTGCCGAAGACTGATCATTATTACCCAATTCTTGGGCACTGCCAGTTAAAGCAAACAAAAGCAAACAGGACGTTATAAATTTTTTCATGATGGTTTAATTAAAAAAATCTAGGAGATTTAAGTTTTTTGCTTTTAGAAATCAATTGATATCTAAAAAATATCTCGTGGGTTCCCTTATTATAATTATTTAGGTCATTTATACTGTAATCATAGGCATATCCCATATCTATCTGGGTACTAATGCGGAAACCCAAAAGAGCACTCAACGAATCCTCTAGTCTATAGTTAACGCCTAAATTTAGAGTTTCGTATAATAAAAAGTTCATTGAGACATCAATGGACACCGCACCTCCTACAACATTTTGAACAAATAGGGAAGGCTTAAATTTTAAATCCGGATTCAAATCAAGGACATACCCCCCAATAAAATACAGGTGCACTTTATCCGAAGCTTCAGACTCTGCAATGGCATCATAGTGCTTTCCTGTTAGTATATTGGGAGTGGAAGCACCAAGATAAAACCGATTGGTATAGTAAAATAGCCCAGCCCCCAATGACGGTAACAACTCACTATTGATGTTTTCATTAAAGGCCGCCTCGGGCTCCCTGTATCGGCCTTTGGACCAATCCAAGCTCAGGAATTTGAATCCTGCCTTTAAGCCCAGGGCAAGCCGGTCCCCATTCCGATTTAGGATCAAATGATGGGCATAATTCCCATCTATATAGGTTTCTTGGGAAGGCCCCAATTCGTCGTGCAAAATAGAAAGTCCAATCCCATCAAAAAGTCCAACTGGCGATTCTATACCAAAGGTTATTGTGGTGGGAGCCCCTTCTATTCCCGTCCATTGATTTCTGTAAAGTGACAATATGGTCAAATGCCCACGAGAACCGGTATATCCGGGATTTACAGTCATGGTATTGTAATTATATTGGGTATACTGAGGCTCTTGTTGTGCCTGGGCATATAAGAACACAAGAAACAATAAAACTGTAAATAACAATGCTTTTGGGGAAATCATTAAAAGTACTTTTAGCTTTTATAAATTAGAATGTTGTTTAACGGCTTATATATAACCATCCACTTTTTACCGGGGTATCTGCTTCCCCAAAATCTAGGAGATAAAAATAGGTGCCTACCGGAAGATTGGTATCCGAACCATTTAAGATACCTGTGGAAACCGTTCCGTCCCAGTCATTTTTATACCCTTTGGTTTCAAAAACTTTTTTCCCCCATCTATTAAACACTTGAAGGTAGTTATTGGGATAATCCTCTATACATTCTATATAAAATACATCGTTTAATCCATCACTGTTAGGGGAGAATTCATTGAAGATCACCATACAATCCGAATCAATATCGTTTACCTCCCATTCTGTTAAGGATATGTTGGCCATTGAGGTATCATTTTTTTGCATAAAATCCAGCTGATCAACATAGGCCAAAGAGGCAATATTAAAATAATCGTTCTTATCGGTTATAGTAGCAGTAATGCTCAATTCTGTGGTCTCACCAATACCCAGTGCATCAATTTCCCATACTCCTGATACAAGATCATAGCTACCTCTTTCCGCAGTGGCCGACACATAACTATATCCTTCGGGAAGGTCATCAATAACCCCGAGGTTAGTGGCCTCATAGGGTCCGTGATTGGTCACTAGAATGGAAAACACCACTTCATCACCAACAGTGCCCATATCTGGCACCACAGTCTTCACTATACCTATATCTACAATAGGCGTAGGAATGATATGACTGTCCTCATCGTCTTCACTTTGGTAATTATCATCGTTATTGGGGTTCGAATCCCGGTCCATTTGATCTACCTTGGTCAACTGCGCCGTATTTTTATACTCTCCGGACATTCCGGTCGGGACATTAACGGTTGCCTCATAAGATAGGTTTACGGAACCAACGGGAAGACTGGATATAGACCATTTTATTATGTTTCCATCAATATTTCCGCTATCATTTATTACCCCTGCCGTATACCCGATAGGAAGCACATCTTCCACTTCCAGATTGGTTGCCGTATCGGGCCCGTTATTGGTAAGGATTAGCGTAAAAAGAACAGAATCCCCTACATTGGGCGCAAGTTTGTCTGCCGATTTACTTAGGCTGATATCCACTAGTGGGGCAAGGGTTATATGCGCCTCATCCTGATCATTGGCAGCATTTATATCTATCTGGTCTACACTTTCCAATTTTGCAATATTGGTATAATCGTCCAAATCCTTTACCGCGACCAACATGTCCAGGGTTGCGGTTTGGTTTACATCCAAAAATGGTATTTCCCATAACGCAGTTGAAGGATTATAATTACCGCTATTGGCTTGGGAAGAAATTATTGAATACCCAGATGGCAATGGGTCAGAAACAACCACACTGGTTGCACTATATTCCCCAGTGTTGCTCACTGCTATGGTAAAGGTTACCGTATCCCCTACATAAGTTTCCTCCTTGTCTACTGTTTTGGTAAGGCTAACATCTACCGTTGGGGTAGGAATAGATAGGCTGTCCTCATCATCCTCACTTTGATCATTGTCATCGTTATTGGGACTTGAATCAGGGTCAAGCTGATCTACCTTTGTAATTTGGGCCACATTCTTATATTCATCCATTTCCCCAGTGGGTGGGTTTACCACTACCTCATAACTTAGAATTTGCTGGCCCACTGGCAGCGTTGAAAGTGTCCAGCTAAGAATATTTCCATTGACAGTTGCACCATCAGTAACAGATTTTATAGTAAACCCAGATGGAATTTGGTCTTCAATGGTAACATTTGTTGCCTCCTCAGGGCCTTGGTTACTGAGTTCCAAAGAAAACTTTATTACTTCGCCAATATTGGGTTTTGCCTTATCAACGCTTTTACTGAGGCTTAGATCCGAAGCTCCCATAACCTCAACAGTAACAGTGTCCGTTCCTTCACATCCTAGGATATCTGTCCCAATCACCCTAAAGACAGTTGTTGAAAACAGCTGTATGGGAACCCCATCCTTAGCTCCATTATCCCAGACATAAGTGTCTGCCCCCGTTCCTGTTAGGGTAACGTATTCCCCAGAGTTGATACGGGTGCTAGACGCATTGGCAGTAACAATTGGCGGGGTGTTAACATATAGTGTTACCGGATTGGAAGCATCAATGGGACAAATATGGGTGTCATTTGAAATCACAGCCCTATAGCTTTTTCCATTATCCTCCAAAGAAGCATTCGTAATAGTGAGTACATTGGTTTTGGTTCCGGTATGTATTCCGCCATCACTAAGGTCTTCCCAACCCGATCCATTGAACATTTGCCATTGATAAGCAGTGGTATTTTTTGCCTCTACAGAAAAAGAAGCTGTTCCTTCAGGACAAATGGATCTATCTGTGGACTGACCAATAAAATAAGGAGCGGTATTTTCTCTAAAGTCAAATACGCCATTAGCATTGATATCCGCAGGAAGGGTATATGCGGCGTCCACAACAGCGCCGTTCACATCGATTTTTGAGGGTGAGCCACTGCCATAAAAAGCATTATCCCCACTATCAGCGTTTGGATCATGGTATGCCTCATTGGCATCGCTACAACCATCATCATCACTATCCGTATCCATGTAATCCGGGCCCGGTGTGCCATCGGTATTTACTATTTCATAGTTCATACTACCACTGTCCGGTGCTGTTTCCACACTGTTGGCCAAACCATTGCTTCCATAACTACCGTTTACAATACCGTTGGTATGGGATTGATCATGGCCAGCCTCCACGGCATCATAAATACCGTCGTTATCCACATCCAGATCCAAATGGTTGGTTACCCCGTCCCAATCGTTATCCAACCCATATACCTGTGGGTCTATATAATTGGTAACACATCCAAACTCTATATTGTGCTGCCTTTGGGTAGAGGATGCCCCTGCAACCCTTGCTACGGCACCTACGCGAATGGATATTTCAGATCGGGAATTATAATTTACCCCGAAATTAACCTGTGGCACAACATTGCTCCCTGTGGGATAAGTAGTGGTACCTGCAGTACCTATAACCCATTTACCATCTGTGGACATGGTTAATTCTGTAGGGTTGGAAATTACATAACTCGTAGGGTTATAACTCCATGTCTGCTCCCCATATTGATGGGTGCCATCAATGTCGTTGAAATTCATAAAAATTTTGTCCAGCACAACCGGGCTTGATCCTCCTGTGCCAACAAAACGGATTTTATATTCTATCAAACCTTGGTCTCCCTTGTTTGCAAAAGTAAAAGCGGTATAGGGCCTAAAAGCTTCTTTGGCCATGCTATTATTATCTATCTCGGTCACTGTGGCATTATAGATTTGCACTATGGTAACCAAGGCATCCGTCCCCGTAGTCACATTAGGAATTCTATAAACGGCTCCCTGTTGCAGTGCCGTCCCAGAGATCAAAACTGCATTGGAACTAAAATCCAAGGTGGTCTCTCCCCCGCATTCTGGTTGGGAATTGGCTATGATGGTATTTAGCTCCTGAAGGTCAGGGATGCCATCGTTGTCATCATCCAAATCAGAACGATCCAGAATACCGTCCTTGTCCGAGTCTACAAAAGGTGGTGGTATATTCTCAAAGGTTTCTACTGATACCTGCGCTACATCACAGAGTCCGTCTGCATCGCAGATTTTGTATTCAAAAATATCTGTCCCCAAATAGTCATTATCTGGTGTATATACAAGTTCTCCTGTTGGTCTTGAAATAGTGAGCGTACCGTTTAACGGCTGTAAAAGACCGGCATTTTCGATCGTAGTAATGTCTATATTGTTATCCAGGTCTATGTCATTATTTAATACCTGAATAACGACTGTGCCATTTTTTGTAACCTGTTCCTGATCATCCTTTGCGCAAGGGCTGGACTTAACGATAATGCTGCTAGCGTTGGAAGGATCTGGAACACATCCTGGGCAGGGGGCTATATTTAATGAATAGGTCCCGGGGCTATCTATTTGTACCTGGTCCAAACCTACTCCTTCCATCTTGGTGCTTCCATCGGGAAAAGTAACATCTGCTGATAGGGATTCCCAATAGTAAAGCGCCGCATTGGATTTAAAATTGGCTTCCAAGGCTATGGTTGTCCCAGGGGTACAACTGTCCAAGTTTAGCGGTTCTAGGATACTGGTATCTAACTTCCCTTCCGTTGCCTTCCCCAAAAAAGGATATGGTCCGGCAAAATCAACCAAGCCGGAATCAAATGATGATGACCCCCTTGTTTTTATCAGAACCGCACTATAGGGAAAATTACATGGACCCTCCGATCCAAAAATCAAGGCCGGATCAAAACCCAATTTCGTAAAATTGAGGCCCACTTCTGCAAAGGCTTCTTTGCTATAAGTAGCGCTAGGACTTAAGTCGTCATTATAGGTACCCCAAGGTGGAGCGTTTGTAGCCGTACTATTAATTTTACTAAAGGTATTGGCTCCGTAATTTATATGTGCATAGCCATATATAGAACTATCGTCTTCTCCATGAAAACTATTGTAGTCAAACCCTGTGTTGGACAGATAATCTTCCCGGGATATCCAAATTCTGACATCCAAACTCATTACACTAGACCCTGAATAGTTGAACCCAACATCAAGATCACCTATTTGCAAAACCTTGCCATCATTATCAAATTGCCATACGGTATGCCCTTCTTCTTGGCCTAGATTGGAAAAGGAATTATCTTCCAACTGCAATTCTTCAATAAAAAATTCCACATCCGTATAATGAGACCCTCCGTTATCAGCAGTACTGACTGCTGTGATAACCCAAAGATCGTCGGCTAGGCTAAATCCGTCCCTCCTCACATGAACATAGGAATCAACTATATCGGCCTTTTTGGAAATTTGAGATGGCTGTACTTTCCAATCTGCGGGATTCTCCCCATTACGTCCTTTTGAAAAAGCGGTCTTATCATTTTTTTCGGCAATATAATCATGTCCAAAATTGGCCCCATACCACAGTCGCCCATTTTGGTTACTATAATTTGGTTTGGCCATAGAAGCGTGAAAAGCTTTATTTTGACCGGAATTTATTATCTGCTGAAAAGTAACAAGATTACTTTCGTCAATAACACCCAATCCGGTACCTGCCGTAAACCAATCGTCGGT
>JBFHGV010000155.1:0-6855 GCA_041582955.1 Arenibacter sp. | reverse complement strand
TGTGATATACCAAATTCATCAGCTTTTGGTATTTTCCGCCCAAAGTTGCCATTTGAAGTATTGTAGGCCGCGGTAAATTGAACAGCGCCCGCTCTTTTAGTTTTAGCAACTTATTTTTTCTTCTATTTCTTCCCAATAAGAGATACAATAGCATACCCCCTACCGGGATTGTAAAAATGGCCAATAACCAAGCTAGGCTTTTAGAAGGTCTTGCTCCATTCATCAGGATGCTTATAATTATGGAAAAAGCCAATAAAATATAAAGGGTAAGAAAAAATGCTAGCCACATGCTTGGCGTGTACTTAAGGAGTTAGCAAACCTGTAACAATTAATAACGATGGCCAGGTTTTTTTATTTCCACGGGGCAGGTCCTAAGGTTATGCTTTGCAGAAAACCAACAAACCAGACCAAGGCCCATTCTATTCCAAACTTCGACTATTTTTTTATAGATGCGCATCATAACGGTGTATTTATGGAATCTAAAATAAAAGAAGTTCCTTCACCAAAATATGATATTGGTCAGCTTTAAGAACAGACTATCTAAACGTGGACGTATTACTGTAAAGTTTGTAACAGCCTATATACCCAATTCCCCAGTAAGTTGCAGATAACCCCATCCTTACAGAATTAGAAAAAAGGACTTGCCAATGACAAGCTATCGCCTTAGGATAAGCAATGGATTGTTCCTTTCATTAAATAAAAAACCCAAAGTGTTATGTGCCTTAAGTATATACTGGAAGATGGTGCAGCCTGCACAATGTTGTTAATTTATCCAACTGTGATATGCCATTCCCAAAATGGGATTTGACTAAATCCATGTTGGGTGCATACCAAGGGAGACAATTAAAAACACCTAATTATTGAGTAAGGGTATTGGCCAACCTTCCCGTGAAAATGTTCCTTACCTTAAAAAGTTCCTTGATCTTACTAATAAGCCTAGAAGATTCAAATGGTGCAAAATCAAATCTCAGAATAGCCTCTGCCGACTCCTCGCCTTTTATAATTAGTTTGTTCACGATGTCAAAATCCAGATATCTAATGCCGTCTGCAGGTTCTTTCATGCGATCGCTATAAACAATACTATTCCCTGAATGTCCAAGGTAAAATCGGAAGGTTTCATAGTTACCTGGTTGCAACGCAAGAACACCTTTGGATTTAAGAAAAAGCCCGGTATGCGTTCCTTTAATTGGGATGGAAGCCTGACCTGGAAAATCGTTTATAAAGTGTTCCGTTCCACAGTCATCAAAAACTGAAATTTTCACTATGTTCAAATTCATTTCCGATACGTTCATATCTAGGGCAAAGGAATTCCTTAAGACTAAATCCTTAATGCTTTTACATTCCGAATCCAGTTGATAATCCTCTAGGGCAAATGCTATGGTTTGCCATACTGCTGGATAAAACTTCATGCTTTTCATAACTCCATGATTTTTAGAATACCTTGACAAAGTTATTGCCATACCCCTTCCAATAATACAGCAAGATTTTCCATTTTATATGCTATTTTAACTACACATGGCCATCATTTGAACTATACAGTTAATATTTAACATTAAATTGGCAGTTGCAACAATTTTTAAGGATCTTAAAAAATTGGTAATGTATGGCTAACCTCCTAGTAGGTGGATCTATGAAACATAAGTAGCAAGTGTAATAGAAATTACAATATATTTAAAAGTTGAGTTAACGTGGGTTACGGAAATGCTATGGTTGTCCTTTATTTCTTTGTGAAAATATGATGTTGGGTAGCGGTAAAATAGTCACAGAAAATTTGGTTTATTTGCTCATCCTTCCTGCTTGCCTTAACCCCTAAATGGGGAAATATTGCAACAATATTCCTTGTTATGCTTTTAACCGAATTGGAAGCATCTGAATGGATTTTCTGGACGTAGCTGTCTTCAAAGTTCATTTCTTTTTCTACCCCCTCCTCTATCTCTTGTGCAAAATGGGAAATCTTTTGATTGGCAAGGGCAATTGAATTTTGCAATTCCTCAAAGTTGCTTTCTTGGGTAAGGGCCAAGGCCTCTTCCAAAAAGTGTTCTGCCATACCTATATAATTTACCCATAAGGTTAAATCAGCAAATACCGAAAATTGAATTTTAAATATGGGATGGGGCAGATGATATTCATTGTACAGGAAACTACAATTTTCGTGTATAAGCTGATCTGTTACTTCAAAAGAATGAGTGGCGGTTGCCTTAAGCCCCATTGTATTCCAATCCTCTATGATGCGTACTATAGCCTTAGGTATTACGAAAGACCTAATTATTGGGGATCCATCCTTGTTTAATAGTTTATTGCCATCTTCAATAATTACTGCATTCAAGGTAAAATGGGAAAGGTATGGTGCTCCTGTGGCATAGTGCCATTTGCCGGAAATTTTGTAATGGTCATTGATTTTTTCAGCTGTTCCAAAGACACCTCCGCTCCCACCCAGGCAGGGAGTGGAATCGGAATCCAAAAAAATTTCTTGGGACTTGCACTGCTGTAAGTTACCAATAAAATAATTGGCCCCACTGCAAAGGGTAATGGTCCAGCCAAGACTTGCGTCTATCCTTGCCAACTCTTTTAACTTTGCCAGCCCCTGTGTAAGGGATAGTTCAAGTCCGCCGTAGGCTTTGGGAACCCAAATATTCCAAAGATTTTCATCTTTAATCCACTCCTGTACTTCGGGAGAAAATACCTCCGCTCCAAAACAGTGTTCCCTAAGCTTCAGCTGCTCTTCTACTTGTATCATGTAAAACAATTTTTCTCCATTTAAAATAGCCTGAGGTACCCACCATAAACAAGAATATGGTTAAGCCCGCATAAATGTACAGTTCCTTATAGAATAATAATGGGATAGAAATAATGTTGCTAATATTCAGGTAGATCCAATTTTCCATCTACCTCTTGGCCATAAGCCACATGCCTGCCCAGGCGAATGCACTTACTGCGGCATCCCAAATAGGAACATCGGAGTTGGTGTAATACATAAGCCAATATCCCATCAAGACAAAACATAGCAGCACTATACCCATTGCCTTGATCTGCTCTTGCACACTAGCATAAGAAATAGGTGTTTCTTCCTTTTGTCTACCAAATTTCCAGTAAATCCAGCCGTATACGCTCATAACAAAATAATACAGATTCAGAACTATATCAGCATAGAGTTTTGATTGGTAAAGTACCCAAATACCTATCAGAATAGAAGCTATCCCAAATAAGTAATTATGAATATTGTTATTCCTAGCAAGCAATACTTGACAAACCCCAAATGCGGTCCCTAAGGCCTGTAGCCCTGTAAGATGTGTGAAAAAATTCTCCATCAGATTCCTATCTTTTTTTATAGCGAAATGGAAAGATGAAGTAAATATCCATGGCAGAAACACCATAACGGATCAAAATCCCTACGCCGGCATTACCCGGATCAGGTACAGAGTAAAACTCTTGGGTATCATCTCAGCCTACTCTAAAAGCAAGCACCCCATTTCGGTTGCAAAGCTAAAACTAATTTATGATTTGTTATTTGTTTTATACCGGAAAATTAAGAATTGTACTATTTTAATTGGTCAACCCTTATCCTCCAAACATACGCTTAGGAGCCAATGGGGAGATGTATTAAAAATAGCAACCCTTTATAACCTCTAAGCCAAGGTTATACTGGTTCACCATATTCTGTCCATTCCATATAGAGATGAGAAAGGGATTGTACGAAATCAATCGGTTTTATTTCGTTTTTTTGGAGGTTTGCATTCCTTACAGAAATCTGAAAGTTCAGTAAGTTCTTTTTTTACGGCTTTGTGTTCTTTTTCCAGTAGGGCTGTTTTATTTCCAAAATCCGTTTCGGTATAGACCCTAGAGCTAACCTTATTCCGTTCAGCTATCATTTTATCAAAATAGGGCTGAAAAAAGGTTGCATTGGAAAAAGTTTTTTTATTCTCAAAAAGTTCCTTTCTAATCTTCCTTGCATAAAGCTCGGATAGGTCAAAATCATACGCCACTAGGGCTATCAACTGCTTAGCCCTTAAGCTATCCGGGGCCATTATTACAGCAGCATCCCTGTTAAAGGTACATCCCACTTTATCATTGAAGTTCTTGGTGAACATTAATTCGATATTGGACATTTCAAATGCGAAATCCAAGGCAACCCCAGATTGAACAAAAACATTGTCTATATCCTCATTGACTGCTGTTTTAGCACCTTGAAAGTCTTGCAAACTCAAGGAGTGATAGGGTTCCCACTCAAGTCTGTTTTCTTGCGCTATTAGTCCATTGGTCAGTATAACAAATAGTATTGATAATCTATACAACATATAACTAATTCAAATTACTATGGACATTCCATTATAATGAATGACCTATTATCCATTTTGAAAGTAAATATAATAAATCCTAGGTGTTTACAGCACTGGCCATGGCCAAACCGCATTCTTTGTTTCCCATTCTTAAGAACCAGCTAGCATAGGACAAGGAAAGGAATCTATATACGTAGATCTACCGCACTATGTCATGAGAAGGTTTATAGGTGTCTACCTAAGTTAGGAATATTAATGTAAACCTAAACAACCAATAATTTATCACAAACCACTTTACTAAAAACTTCAGATGTTCTGTCACCATAGGTTACAGTCATGGTTCCGTCAAAAGGTTCTACAGAAAGAATTTCAATTTTGGTTTCCAATGATAGCCCTTTACTATTTAAAAACTTTAAAAATTTTTCAGAAGAATTTGCAACGGCCATAAATTTAACCTTTTCCCCCTTTGTACATTCACTAAACTTGCGATACTGTTCCCCTTGAATATTCCCATTGATATCAGGAATAGGAGAACCATGTGGGTCAAAGGAGGGATGTCCAAGAATCTCGTCCATTTTATTAAAAAAAGCCGGGGATTTCACATGCTCTATCTGTTCGGCTATGTCGTGGACTTCCTCCCAACCAAATCCCATGACTTCAACCAAAAACATTTCCGTAAGACGATGTTTACGTATTATATGGATTGCCGCCTTTTTGCCCATTTCGCTCAGACGAACAGGCCTGTATTTTTCATAATGCACCAGTTCCTTTTCGGCAAGCTTCTTCATCATACTGGTAACCGTGGGCATTTTTATCTCCAAGCGCTTGGAAAGATCATTGACATTTACCTCTCCATGCTCATTGGATAGGGTAAATAGTGCTTTTAAATAATTTTCTTCAACTAACGAATTCATGCAACAAATATAACAATTGCAAAGTCACATTACTTTCTAAAATTTGTAAAAATATTACTCTAAATAATTTGTTAGCCTTCTCTAACTTATTATTTTTGCATTACAAAAATAAATCTTTTACAATGTTAACGAGACTCTGTTCCATTCAACCTATGCTAATCGGATTAGCAATGCTTATTAGTTCCTGTTTGTTTTCCCAGAACGCCATGCTATCGGGAAAAGTAACCTCAAATAATGAGCCCTTGGAATTTGTAAACATCATTCTTCAAGGGACCGAAATGGGCACCATAACCAATATATCAGGAACCTACCGAATAAGGAATATTAAACCAGGGAACTACAAGCTAATTGCTTCCTCTATTGGATATAAAAAAGAATATCAAACTATTGCCCTTAAAAATGGGGATGCTTTAACCGTAAACTTTGAGCTAACGGAAGAAAATTCTGAATTGAACGAAGTAGTAATTACCGGTACCATGAAAGAGGTATCAAAGTTGGAGAGCCCAGTACCTGTTGAAGTTTATGCTGCTAAATTTTTTAAGAGTAACCCTGTACCTGCAATTTTTGACGCTTTACAAAACGTAAATGGTGTTAGGCCACAATTAAACTGTAATGTTTGCAACACGGGGGATATTCATATCAATGGACTGGAAGGACCTTATACCATGGTCTTGATAGACGGAATGCCAATTGTTAGTGGGCTTTCTACCGTATATGGGTTGAGTGGGATTCCCCAGTCATTAGTGGAAAGGGTAGAAATAGTAAAGGGTCCTGCTTCCACACTTTACGGTAGTGAAGCCGTAGGTGGGCTTATCAATATCATTACAAAGCAACCCATCAATGCTCCTTTACTATCTGTAGATGTATTTGGCACCACTTGGGGAGAAGTAAATACTGATATTGCCGCTAAATTCAATATTGTTAAAAAGGCTCAATCCATTTTGGGAGTAAACTACTATAATTACCAGAATCCTATTGACAATAACAATGATAATTTCACCGATGTTACCCTACAGAACCGTATTTCAATTTTTAATAAATGGAATTTTTCGCGAAAGGATAACCGATTATTTTCTTTGGTGGGCCGCTATGTTTATGAGGACCGATGGGGTGGGGAGATGAACTGGACTTCACAATATAGAGGTGGTAATGAAATATATGGAGAAAGTATCTATACCAGTAGATGGGAGTTTTTTGGTAACTACCAATTGCCTTTTAAGGACAGGGTAATGTTTCAATTTAGCTTTAATGGACATGATCAAAACAGTGTGTACGGGGATACCCCATATTTGGCCGATCAAAAAATAGCTTTTGGACAACTAACTTGGAGCAAGGAGTTGGGAAACCATGATCTATTGACCGGCTTAACATATCGCTATACCTATTACGATGACGACACTCCTGCAACGGCCAATTTTGAGAATCCCAATGAGAACCGGCCTACCCATACCAATTTACCCGGACTGTTTGTTCAGGATGAGATATTGCTAAATGAAAGCAATAAGCTTTTACTTGGAATGCGGTATGACTATAACTCAATACACGGAAGTATCTTAACCCCTCGTATTAACTATAAATGGAATTCCAAGGATAAAAATAATATCCTTCGGTTTAGCCTTGGAAATGGTTACCGTGTTGCCAACGTATTTACAGAGGATCATGCT
>JBFHGV010000154.1:0-6872 GCA_041582955.1 Arenibacter sp. | reverse complement strand
GCAAAAGTCCCAAAGGTCTTCTTAATCATATCCTAGTTAATTTTAAGGCCGTAGCTAGGGCTATCCCTAAGGCGACATTGATGGTAATGCACTGCTAGTGTATTAAATGGACCATAATTGGATACCAGTGTATTAAATGTAACGATCTGTTCCTTAGCCCCTTTTGCCCACCTTTAAGATATTCATTTATTTTTGATTCAGCACAAATTGCAGTGATTCATTTTAACATTTTTAACAAGGCACAAGGACTAGTAGGGTTTTTAAATTACTGGCAATAAATTACTCTCGCGCTATAAGCACCCCAAAATACCCCAATTTTTATCTCAGCAATAGGAGAATACAGCCTCAATAATTGGCAGGTACCTTGATATTGGGATTTTAAAAATACAGGCGTAGAGGTAGCTCGCCCATACATGGCAATAAATTGAAATTGTACTTATAGCTTACTCACATCGATCTTAAAAAGCTTAGCGGCATTCTCCCAAAGGATAAGCTCCTTTTTTTCTTCGGGCAGATCCAATTGTTGTATGAATTTAAGGTAAGAGTCCATGTTGGAAATGGGCCAGTCCGTACCATATAACATATATTGAGGGTTTCCGGCATAGGTGATCATTTCTTCCAATTCCTTTTTCATATATCTTTCAAACTTATATGAAAAATTGCCCAAGACAAGACCCGAAACATCGGTATAGATATTTTTGTTTTTATAGACCACTTCCATACAGTCCTTGATCCATGGATTGCCCACATGACAGATCACTATTTTTAGATCTGGGAAGTCCACGGCCACATCATCTATATGTATGGGGTGTGAGTATTTTATTCTTCCCGTAGGCGAATAGGTATCCCCAGAATGGAACATAACGGGGACATCGTATTCCACAGCCATATCATAGACCACCTTTAGTCTATTGTCATTAGGATAAAAGGGTTCATAACCGGGATATAATTTTAAACCTTTTATTAGGCCTGCATCCAAATATTCACTTATTTCCCTTAAATCCCGGTGGTTGTAATGCAAGAAGCTTATGCCGGCCACTACTCCTAGATTTTTCCTATCACTTATGGCCTCAACAGCCTGTCTGGTACTAGGCCTATGTTCGGTAACCTTATAGGAGGTAAGGACCAGGGAATAATCTACCCCATTTTCCTGCATGGTATCCGTAAGTCGGTTAAGGCAATCCTGCAAGGAAACTACCCTGTCTTCATGGTAATTGTTGATATGGGTATGGACGTCTATTATCATAATACTACTACCTAATTTACTACTAAAAATACGGAAGTTTTCGCAATACCTAATTGGGAGAGGTTATTAGATATCTTGAACACGAATTGCTTCGTCTTTATAGGTCACCTTAAAGGGTCTTCCATACTGCATTAATTTTACTTCAAAATCCGAAACAAAGGCTTTATCTTGGGTAGGGAACCAGAATTTGTTATCCTTATTGATGCAGATAAACAAACCGTTTTCATCTCCAACGGCACAGAAATTGCCGAACCCCCCATCATAAATAGTTATTCCCAAGCAATCATTCAATATGTGGTATAGGCTTTCTATGTCTTTAGTTGGAACCCCTATTTCTGATATTTCCAAAAAATGCCCCACAGTAAAATTCGTTTCTGAAGCATTGTTAAGATTTTTACGGGCTATTAGCTCAACAATATTTTTGTCTTGGTCATAGAAGTAAATGGCCTTGGCGTTCCAAGCTTTAAAATCTATGATCTCATCTTGATCATCCCTTAGCACCCTTAGTCTGGATTTTAACCAATGTAATGCTTCATATTCTTTGTTGGCAGGGATGTTAATGGCGAAATGGTAAGGAGTAGCCTCCTCTTTGTATTGTAAATGTAAAATGGAATTCCCTACTTGAAAGGAAACCTTGTCCAAAGATCCATCAATAACCTTTAATCCCAAAACACCTGAATAAAACTTGGTTTGGGCCTTAATTTGGGAGGAGTATAATTTTAGTTCCTTTATTTTCATAACATTATACAGACCATTTTGAAGCAAGAAGTTTTAAAGCTAATACTCCATAACACCAAGATAATAAATATTGGGTGTTTTATAAAAGCATAATGGTTATGTTGGCGTAGGAAACTATAAACTTTAGTGGCATTTAGAGCAATTGGACTCGCCTACAAGTTTACCTTCTTTGTTTATGGCGAATCTACAACACTCATTAAAATTATGTATCAGGATCAATTTGGCCCTTCTAATTCTGGCTTTAACGTTGGCCAAGCTTATGCCCACTATTTCGGCAACTTCAGCCTGTGTTTTTCCTTTAAAATAAACCAATTCAATTACCTCCTGGTAGGTGCTGGGTAAATTATCCACAAATTGATCAAAGCAACAGAAATCCTGATAGTTTTCTTGAGAAACAGGGAGCAGGGTATCCTTGGGGTAGGGAGTTTTTGACTTGGAATTAAAATAATTGGCAATTTCATTTCTAACAATTTGAAATATCCAAGCCTTAACCTTCCCAGGCTCTTTTATGGTTTTTAGATTTTGATGGATCTTTAGGAAGGAATTTTGTAGTATATCCATAGAGGCATCTGTATCCTTCACTTTTTTGAGTATAAAAAAATATATCTCCCCGTTAAATTGTTTCCAAATGTCCGTAGTTTCCATTTTCATAGTATACTAATATAAAAGGTTGGTCCTTACAGACCAACCTTTTTAGCAACAATCACATTTGGTACATTCACATTTTGTACAAGAGCAGTCCTTTTCCCTGCAGTTTACACAATTGCATTTTGTGCATTCACAGTTTGTACATTTACAATTATTCATGTCTATAAAATTTTAGGTTCAATAAGGAGACTGAATAATGCCCAAAAGGATACAAAATTTTAGAACTTTTTTATATCTGCTATAAATTTTAATTAATAAACTTCGTAATAGTAGTTTCTACCATGGGGTATAAAAGCAACTCCTTATTTTCCTCCGTACAATTTATATACTTCAGAACCGGCACTTAAAAAGGCCCCAGTACCATAAACCTCTGTTTTGTCGGGCCAAGCCTTGCCTGGAGCTGCTCCAATTGGTTGTACATAACCCAACATACCATCATCGGTAACATGCCCAACCAAGGCGTTCCAACCTTTTTTTACTGCAGGGGCATAGGTAGCCTTGTCCAATATTCCTTGGTTTATACCCCATGCCAACCCATAAATATAAAATGAGGTACCACTGGTCTCCGGAGTAGGGTAGTAGTCCTGACCTAATAAACTCATGGCCCAGTGTCCCTCGGGAGTTTGGATCTTAAGAAGTTTGGCAGCCATTTTTTTGTAAATTTTCAAAAAGTATTTATACTCTTTGCTATTTGGGTCAAGTTCGTTCATTACGTTCACGAGCCCAGCAAATACCCATCCGTTGCCCCGTGACCAGAATATTTTTGTTCCGTTGTCTAGTTTGCCCATATAACTTTCGTCCCTATAGTACAGGTTTTCCTTTTTATCGAACAAGAAATCGGTGGTTGCCTTAAACTCGTCCATCATGAAATCTAGATATTTCTTTTCCCCTGTAATGTTGTAGAGTTTTGCCCAAACAGGAGGCGACATAAATAGGGCGTCACACCAGTTCCAACGGCTCTGGTGATAAGGAGTCCTCCATTGTAAGGAGGTCTGGGCAGGATGGTACATGATATAATTAAATTGCTCCTTGGTAGGTTCAATCATATCAGGGTCATTATACTTACGATAAAGTTCTACATATAACTGTCCTACCGTGTGATCATCGGCATGGTATTTTCTATGGTGTAATTGCCAGTCGTGTTTTTCTCCAATTTCCTTAAGCCATTCATAATATTTATCATCTTCTGCCATTGCGGCCCACTTTACCATACCCACATATAGGGCTCCATTGGTCCAATCTAATGGGTGGTGGGGTTTTGAATGTCCGCTATACAAGCCTTCGTAATGTTCTATTTGCCAATCGGCAACTTCTTCCATAACTTCAATTACTTCCTGGGGCTTAATTTCTTGAGCTTGGGAATAGGCAGCGAATGCAAAAACTGTTAGGGTTTTAAAAATGGTTGATCTGTTCATTGATTGATTATTTTAAAGTTATTATGAGTGTGTTTAAACAATAGTCAAAATGTGTAAACGGTTTTGGTCCGGGTTTCGAAACTCAATTTTTTGCACAATGGTATTTTTTATTCAATCGATTACAATAATAATAAATATTTGGTTAAATTCTTTTTAATTTGATGAATATTGACCTTATAAAGTAATGCAATCAAATTAGGATGTCACATGAAGCAGATTATTTGTGGAGCCTATGTTTGGGTTAGAGGATGAGTGGAATTCTTTAGGACAGCTTTTAACTTTTGGTTAGTGCTGTTAAAACCAACATTGCCTTTTCCGAATCTTTTGAATCTACAAAAATATGGTCGTGATAGTAACCGGCTATAACATTACAACTGATATTGTTTTTAGCCAATTCAGTTGAAAATTTTGCAGTGAGGCCTACAGCTTCCAGTGAGGAATGTACCATTAAGGTAATCCATGAGGCTACATACCCATATGATAATTCTAATTCCTCAGCCTTATCCTTTGTAATCACAATGGTTGTCCCTTCCTTTTCCTTGAACTCACAAATTGTATCTTTTCTATCTATTTTATCTACATCTTTAATCGTACAAAACACGTATTCTCCTTGGTTTAGTTTGGGAGACATACCACTTATTAATTTGGAAATGTTGGTTTCACCATTCATTTATATATTGTTTTAAATATGTTACCAATTAATGGGATTACACATTGATTTTATGGGCTCTTTCCTGAGCGGTCAGTGCCAATTCGGTTGCCAGGAAGCAATGGTCCTGAGACATGGCGGTCTGGGTACGGTGTACCACGTCGTATACAAGTTGTTGGCCATAAGGCATATTGATGTGGGAGCAATTGTAATATTTGGTTTCATTTTGGTTTACCAAAAACAAATGGTTGCCGCCTTCTCTACCGGCAATATCAATATATTTGCGCATTTCTATATAGCCTTCCGTTCCCAAAATAAAGGTACGGCCATCTCCCCAAGTCCCTAAGCCTTCAGGGGTAAACCAGTCTATTCTTATGTAGCCGGTGGCATGTTGACTTCTAAGACTCATGTCTCCAAAATCTTGATATATTGGATTGTGGGAATTATTAAAGTTTCCAATTTGTGAATAATTAACCTCCGCTTCTTGGGAATTGGTGTAGTAAAGAAACTGGTCACATTGATGGGAACCTATATCACATAATATTCCTCCTGCTTTTTTTGGATCAAAGAACCATTCTGGTCGTGATGCCGGACGCATACGGTGGGGCCCCAGACCAATAGTTTGTACTACTTTCCCTATTGCTCCTGCTCTTACCAATTCGCCCGCCTTTACAGAAGCCGGGTTACCCAGACGCTCGCTATAGACAATAGAATAGATACGCCTGGTTTCTTTCTGTACCTTTTTTACCTCCTTAAGTTGATCTAGGGTAAGGATACCGGGTTTGTCTGCCATAAAGTCCTTACCAGCTTTCATTGCACGAATGCCAAGTGGTGCCCTTTCAACCGGAATAGAAGCGCTTGCCACTAGTTGAATGGAATGGTCCTCTAGGATTTCTTCTTGGGTTTTAGCAACTTTGGTACCGGGATAGCGTTTAAGGAATTGCTGTAACAACTCTGGCTCAACGGCATATACTGACACCAATTCCCCCCCTCCTTTTATTAAGGAGTCTACCATACCGTAAATATGACCATGATTTAACCCTATTACAGAAAACTTAATGCTTTCCTTTTTTGCTAAAGGTGTATTGGGCTGTAAAATGACCTCTTCCGGCCTTGGAGTGTTGTGTAGGTTGTTGCCAAATACTTGTGCAGGTAGCATAGCAGAGGTGGCCATTCCAGCAGCCGAAGCAAAAGATTGACTAATAAATTTGCGCCTATTGTACTCCATTAGGTTGGTTTTAAGGGTTTAGGTGAACTAAAGTTAATCATATGATAAGCAAGATAAAAGAAAAAAGTAGAGTCATTTCATTTGGATATGGTTATTGACGATGTGCCTTTTTGAAATGGTGGGGTTTGGCTTCTCCCCACATTGAAGAAGAATATCCTCCTGGCTTATGTATGTGCATAATATTGTGTTCATAGCAGTATTTATATATTGGATCATCACCCTTGATGTAGAGAGTCTTCTCTAAGCGCTCAATTTTATTTCTAAATTTTTGCGATTTTTAATGGTGTGAGCAATGGGGCAAAAAACGCCTACATTCCTTTTAATCGCTTTTGCAGCACTTATTTCTTATTCTGGTAGCTGATGATTATCAAGCTTTATTGCTCAATTAATTTAATAAGATTATGGTATTTTACGAGTGCTGATACTAATGGCGATACGTCCAGGCAACAAACCTACTTTTTTTATTGCCCTGCTCCATATCAATCACCTTGACATCTGTGGGGGTGGTTTTGTTAATTGCCCTTTTTATATTCTTAAGATGTTCTTTTTGGGATACCAAGGAGGTAAACCAATGTACTTGCCCTTTGAAAAGAACACTTTCCGATACCATTTTTTTTATAAAAGCCTCTTCTCCTCCCTTGTACCAGAGTTCATTGGATAGTCCCCCAAAGTTATTCGCACTACCTTCCTTCAACTGTAGGTTGTGTACCTTGCGTTGATTCTTAGATTGTGCATCAGATTTATTTTTAAAAAATGGAGGGTTACAAACTACCACATCAAAATAGTCTTTGGGTTTAACTACATGCTCTAAAATACAGTTCTTAAATCGTTGCTGCCTAAGTTCTATTGATTTCAATAAAATGTTTCGATCAATTATTTGCTGGGCATGGCTAAGCGAGTCTAAAGCAACCTCAGTACCCGTACACTGCCAACCTAAATGACAAGTGG
>JBFHGV010000153.1:0-6878 GCA_041582955.1 Arenibacter sp. | reverse complement strand
GTTTAGCCGAAAAAAATGTAAATTTGTGAAAATTTTATTAACGCTATAATTTTTATATGGATTCTACGGTTACTACGGGTACAGAAGAAAACGTTTGGGGTGGTGGAAACCAGCCATTGGGTGCCAGTTACGGCAAGATGATGATGTGGTTTTTTATTGTCTCCGATGCTTTGACATTTTCAGGCTTTCTGGCTGCTTACGGTTTTTCAAGATTTAAGTTTATCGAAACATGGCCAATAGCCGATGAGGTTTTTACCCACGTACCTTTCTTTCACGGGAATTTCCCTATGTATTACGTGGCATTCATGACCTTTGTGCTAATTATGTCTTCGGTGACAATGGTACTGGCTGTTGATGCGGGTCATAAATTACAGAAGACAAAGGTAATCTGGTATATGTTCCTTACCATTATAGGTGGAGCAATATTCGTTGGTTCCCAGGCTTGGGAATGGGCAACCTTTATCAAAGGTGATTATGGTGCGATTGAAACCAAAGGTGGGCGTATACTGCAGTTTGTTGATGCCGATTCCGGTGAGCGTTTGGCTTTAAGGGATTTTGCTGCGACCATCCCAAGTGAGAGAGTAGACCATGAAAGGAAAAACGGTATATGGTACTATGAGGGAGAAGCCTTGCCCAGCTATTCGTTGAACGAGGTTATGGCCGGTGTTAAGTCCAACTCCAATGTGCTTATTCGTACAGAGAAGCTAGTAGAAGGGCATAAAACAGTATTGTCAAGGGAAGAGACCTTGGAAAAGTTGAAGGATGCTAGTTTGGTGGTAGAAGGAGCAAATTTAAAGCGCAATGAATACGGAAGTAGGTTGTTTGCCGATTTCTTTTTCTTTATCACAGGCTTCCACGGTTTCCACGTTTTTTCAGGGGTAGTGATCAACTGTATTATTTTCTTTAATGTTATCCTTGGTACATACGAAAGAAGAGGACATTATGAAATGGTAGAAAAGGTTGGTTTGTACTGGCACTTTGTAGATTTGGTTTGGGTATTTGTATTTACCTTCTTCTATTTGGTGTAATAAACGTTTGCAACTTAATTTATCCTAAAAATAAACTTTACAAAAAATACTTTATAAAATGTCACACGATCATAAACTCGAAATATTTAGAGGGCTGTTGAAGTTTAAGTCCAACACCCAAAAAATATGGGGTGTATTAATTTTTCTTACTTTGGTTACCATAGTGGAGGTAGTCTTGGGTATACTGAAGCCTGTTTCTTTGACCCATTCCTATTTCTTGGGCATGAAAATATTGAATTGGATCTTTATTATTCTAACCTTGGTAAAGGCTTATTATATTGCTTGGGATTTTATGCACTTAAGAGATGAAAAAAGTTCACTTCGTAGGTCCATTGTTTGGACGCCCATCTTCTTGGTAGCCTATCTAATATTCATATTGCTTTTTGAAGCCGATTATATCTATCAAGTGTATAGGGACGGTTTTGTTAAATGGAACTTCTAACGAATAATTAACAACTTAAAAAGACGGTTTAATAACCGTCTTTTTTATTTTTGCAGCAGCTGTAGTTGTTCCTGTTTTGCTAGGGTCCAAGTTGTTTGGGTGATACCGGTACTAATGGGGTTAATAAAAAGAGGATGAAGAAGACAATTGTACTCGTTACCTTATTTATAATGCCTATAGTGGTGTACCTATTTTTTGCTTCGGGTATTACCAATTTTGGCAAGTTGGCCATGTTGACCCATAATGTTTCTGAAATTGATTTTGCTCACAGTAAGGTAGCCTTGGCCGATAAGATAACCGTATTGGGGTTCTTGGGGGAGAATGTGTCAAGTAAAAAGGGCAATGCCTTTAATCTTAATCAAAAAATCTATAAGAGGTTTGGTGAGTTCAAGGATTTCCAATTTGTAATGGTTATGCCTAAGGGAACAGAACAGAGTGTGGAAGAATTAAAGACGCAATTGGGGCAATTGTCCGATGTGTCCAAATGGAATTTTGTCTTTGGGGATGAAGAGCAGATCAGAGGGCTTTTTAATAGTTTGGAGACCAACTTGTCCTTGGATGCTAATTTGGCTACCCCATATGTATTTATAATTGATAAGGAGCGCATTCTAAGGGGAAGGGACGACGATGAGGATGAAGGGGTAAAATACGGCTTTGACGCCTCCTCTGTGGCCGATTTAAACAATAAGATGGAAGACGATATAAAAATTATATTGGCCGAGTATAGAATGGCGCTGAAAAAAAATACCGCAGAAAGGCAAAAATAATGCAAAAGAATAAATATAACTACGTTTGGGTTTCTCTCGTAATCTTGGTTTTCGGTATTATTTTTATCCCTAAAATTATAGATAGGGTGCAGAGTGGTACCATAGTCCAAACAGATAGAATGAACATTAAGGATTCCAATGCTAAATTGGCCTTGGTGGAAAAAAATGGGGAAAGACGAAAGGTGCCTCCCTTCGCATTTCTGAATCAGGATAGCTTGCTCATTAGTAATGAGGACTATTTGGGTAAGGTATACGTAGTAGAATTCTTTTTTACCACCTGTCCTACCATTTGTCCCATTATGAACAAAAATTTGGTACAGCTACAGGATGAGTTAAAGGAATTTGAGGACTTTGGGGTGGCTTCCTTTACCATAAATCCTGAACATGATACGCCAGAAGTATTAAAAGCCTATGCCGAGCAATATGGCATAACCAATATGGATTGGCATTTGATGACTGGCGAACTAACAGATCTCTATGCTCTTGCCAATAGCGGGTTTAATATTTTTGCTGCCCAAGTGCCAGAGGCCGCTGGGGGTTTTGAACATGCCGGACTGTTTGCCTTGATAGATAAAAATGGGTTTATCAGGTCAAGGGTGGATAAGTTTGGAAACCCCATAGTATATTACCGTGGTACCATAACCCAAGAAGAGGGTCAGAATGACCATGGAGAAGAAGAACAGATATCTATCCTCAGGGAGGATATTAAAAAATTGTTGGAAGAATAATGGATTCAATTGCACTAAAAGAGAAGAAATTCAACAGGATCATTAATGTGGTATCTATAGTGATCCCTATAGTAGTGGCCCTCCTTTTTGGGGTAAAACTGCCCAACGTTGAGCCCTTGGCATTTTTGCCACCAATCTATGCTTCTATAAACGGCCTTACTGCAATTTTGTTGGTAGTAGCAGTATTAGCGGTTAAAAAAGGCAAGCTTGTTATGCATCAGAATATTATGACCGCTTGTATAGCCTTGTCCTTGGCTTTTTTGGTAATGTACGTGGCTTATCACATGACCTCTGAATCTACCTCCTATGGAGGAGAAGGGATAGTAAGATATGTGTACTTCTTTATTTTGATATCGCATATTCTACTATCTATAGTAATCATCCCATTGGTGTTACGCACCTATGCCAAGGCTTATCTTAAGAATTTTGAGGCCCATAGAAAACTAGCAAAGATTACCTTCCCCCTATGGCTGTATGTGGCCATAACAGGGGTTGTGGTTTATTTAATGATTTCTCCATATTATGCGCACTGATAACTATTATTTGTTAAGAGGATTTACTGGGGCCAAAACCAAATTCCCTATAATGGTTTTGATCCTGCTAATGTTGTTGTTGCCAGATGTTGCAGTGGCACAATGTGCCATGTGCCGTGCGGTTTTGGAAAGTGAGGGGAGTGAAGCCGCCGCTGAAGGGATCAATAATGGCATTATGTATCTAATGGCCGTGCCCTACCTGTTGGTAGCCGGTCTTTTTTTCTTCATTTATAAAAAGATGAAAGCCTAGTGGGCATTGATTTATGTCCTTCCCTTTATAGTTTATTCTTTTTTTTTGAAGCTTCTTCCGTATCTGCCCTAAGCAGTGCTTAATAATTCATTACAAATAAGTTGAGACTTAGTCCATACTATTTCTAGGTCAACGATATTTAGGTTGCACGTGGTCTTCACTTTATCCATTAATGGAACAAGTACAGGAAGGGGCAAAGGGGTACAGTGCGAGCTGTGTGTTTTTTAACATAGTTTTTACATTTTTGGTGTAACAACTATAGTGGTTATTAGTCTTATACTCGTAATTTGCAGCTAAACATCTCTAATTCAACTAAAAATGATTGAAATTCAGAATCTTCACAAGTCCTATAAAATGGGAAGTAATTCCCTTCATGTATTAAAAGGTATAAATTTTTCTGTTGGAGATGGAGAGCTAGTGGCCATAATGGGATCTTCGGGTTCCGGTAAGTCTACCCTCCTAAATATTCTTGGTATGCTAGACGTTCTGGATGAGGGCTCCTATACCCTGGATGGGGTGCCTATTAAAGATCTGAACGAGACCAAGGCTGCCCAATACAGGAACAAGTTTTTAGGATTTGTTTTTCAATCCTTTAATCTTATCAATTATAAAAGTGCCATGGAGAATGTGGCGCTTCCGCTGTATTATCAGAAAGTGGGTAGGAAGGAACGACAAGAAAAGGCCTTAAAGTATTTGGAGCAGGTGGGCCTGCGAGAATGGGCAGACCATTTGCCCAGTGAGCTGTCTGGTGGGCAAAAGCAGCGGGTGGCCATTGCAAGGGCCATGGCAGCAGAGCCCAAGGTCTTATTGGCAGATGAGCCCACAGGGGCCTTGGACAGTAAAACGTCTTATGAAGTCATGGATCTTATCCAAAAAATTAACGATGCCGGTAATACCATTCTTATTGTTACCCATGAACCGGATATAGCCGATATGTGTAAAAGAATAGTGCACCTAAAGGATGGGGTAATTGTAGAGGATAAAAAAGTAACCCAGGTTAGAGCTTCCCAGTATGTTTAGCAGGGATAATTGGAAAGAGATTTTTGAAACTATTCAGAAGAATAAGCTACGAACCTTTCTTTCGGGTTTTACGGTGTCTTTGGGTATTTTGATCTTTGTGGTCCTATTTGGGATGGGAAACGGTCTGGTAAATACCTTTAACGAGTTTTTTGGTGACGATGCCACCAATGTACTTTATATATTTCCCGGAAGAACTACTATACCCTATAAAGGCTATAAATCCAACAGGGTCATAGAATTTGAAAACAGTGATCTGGAAGATATTGAAAAGAACCTGGCCATGTTCGTGGAATATACTACCCCTAGGATTACAAGAAGTGGACTTGTTAAGTATAAAAACGAATCCAATAATTATACCAGTAGGGCCGTAGGACCTGCCCATCAATATGCTGAAAAAACCATAATGATGAAAGGGCGGTATTTAAATGAGGAGGACATGCGCAATAAGACCAAATACGTGGTCATTGGCAGACTGGTAGAGAAAGATCTTTTCAAGGGTGAAAATGCTATAGGCAAGTACATAGACATTTCGGGCAGTGCATTTATGGTTGTAGGGGTTTTTCAGGATGATGGTGGGGACAATGAGGAGCGATTGATATACATGCCGTATACCACCAGACAGCTTATAGAGAAAAATACCGACAAAATTAATCAGATCATCGTAGGGTTTAAGCCAGAGATAGGCTATGCGGGTGCTATGGCTTTGGACAGGAGCTTGGAGCGTTTTTTTAAAGAAAAAAAGTATATCAGTCCAGAGGATCAAAACGGAATATTTATACGCAACGTAGCGGACCAATTGAAGCAGAATCAACAATTTGCAAGGGTCTTGCAGCTTATTGTGGCTCTGGTGGCCTTTGGGACCATCATAGCTGGGATTATCGGAATAAGCAATATCATGGTATTTGTAGTCAAGGAACGCACCAAGGAATTGGGTGTTAGAAAGGCCCTGGGAGCAACCCCTAAATCGGTTATAAGTTCCATCCTTTTAGAATCGGTATTTATTACCACTATATCAGGTTTTGTGGGAATGATGATAGGGGTCGCCATACTGGGATCCCTTGGTGAAAAACTAAAGGATTATTTTATTACCAATCCCTTTATTGATATGGTGATGGCCGTTAGTGCCACCCTGGTTTTAATTCTTTTTGGTGCCCTGGCGGGATATATACCGGCAAAACGGGCGGCCGATATAAAACCAATTGAAGCCTTAAGAGACGAATAATATGCGATTTTTATTTGACAGCAATACATGGCAGGAAATCTTTGGTTCTATTGGTAAAAATAGGACCAGGACCATTATTACCGTAATTGGGGTGTTATGGGGCATCTTTATCTATATTGTTTTATCTGGGGCGGCCAAGGGCCTGGATAATGGTTTTGAAAAGCAGTTTGAAAACGTGGCCATGAACAGTATGTTTGCCTGGGCGCAGAGTACCAGTATGCCCTATAAAGGTTTTAAGACAGGGAGGCAGTTGCAGCTTAAATTAAAGGATGCAAGCATTTTAAAAAACAGGATTCCAGAGATAGAGTTTATCGCCCCAAGGAATGTAAAGGGGGTTTTTGGCGGTAGCCCGGCACAGACGATCCGGGGTGGCAAGTCCGGGAACTATGCCGTGTATGGCGACTATCCCATTTCTACAAAAATTGCCACAAAGAAAATATACGATGGCGGTAGGTTTATAAATGATGAGGATATAGATCTGGCCCGAAAGATCTGTGTAATCGGGGAGCGTACCCAGAAGGAGCTATTTGAGAGCGATGAAGACCCTATTGGAGGTTATGTTAGAATAGATAATGTATTTTTTCAGGTGGTGGGAGTGCATAAATATACTCCCGGAGGTGGATTTGAAAGTGATTCGGATATTTATATACCCTTTAGCACATTTAGGAAATTGTACAATACCGGAGAAAACGTGGGGTGGTTTGCCATAGCAGCCTATGATGATACCGATGTTGTTAAGGTAGAGGAAAATGTAAAGGCGGTATTGAAGAATATACACAATGTAAACCCTAAGGACGAGCGGGCTATAGGTTCTTTTAATTTGGGGGAGATCTTTAATAGGGTTGTGGGCTTTGCAAAGGGGTTGACCTTTATGTCGCTGGTTGTTGG
>JBFHGV010000152.1:0-6972 GCA_041582955.1 Arenibacter sp. | reverse complement strand
TGATATTAAAAAAACAAAAAGAATTGTTGGAACTTTTCGGCCATGTAGATGATAGTCTTTTTGCGCTTTCCTTAAGGCAGGCTGAACTTTCCGAATTTGTTAATGAACAAATTACTGAGGTTTATTATAATATGAATAAGGTTTTAGAGGGGTTGGCCGAGAATGAATTTTACCAAGCCGGGTCCTATCAGAAGTACGTTTTAACTGCAGCTAATAGTTTGGCGGATTTCTTGGCGGAAGTTTTAGATAATATGCAAGAGAATATGAGTGCAAATTCCGGTAATGGAGAGGGTGAAGGTTTTCAATTGCCGGATATTATTGCGGGCCAACAAGAGTTAGAAAAGAAAATGGGAGAGATGGGAAGTAAGGGTGGTGATGCAAAGGGTGGTGAGGAAGGTAAAGAGGGAGAACAGGGTAAAAAAGGTGCGGATGGTAAAAATGGTGAAGATGGTAAAAGCAAGGATGGTCAACCTGGTGAAGATGGAAATGGAGGTGAAGAAGGAAAGGGTGGTAGTCAGGATGGGCAAGGTAATAGTGGTTTAGGCGATAATGAAGCTGGTTCGGGTGCGAGTGAGGAGGAGTTAAGGGAAATCTATGAAATATATAAAGAACAGCAGGCTATAAAAGAACATTTGGAGGAGCAGCTTAAGAATATGATCAATAACTCGGAGCGTAGTCTGGGAGAAAAGTTGGTTAAGCAAATGGAGGATTTTCAGAATGAACTATTGAGGAATGGTATAACGGAGCAGACCGTGAACAAGGTGAATACAATTAATCGTGAATTGCTAAAATTGGAAAACGCTGCTTTGAAACAAGGGGAGAAGAGGGAACGGGAAAGTATAGGAGCCGAAGATGTATTTCTTAACCCTATTCTTACTAAGCCCTCTCTTTTAGAGAATTATCGCAATGAGCGGGAGATTTTAAATAGACAAGCCTTACCTTTGCAGCAAAATTTTCAAATTAAGGTAAAAGAGTATTTTAAAGTAGATGATTGATTTTCATTTTGAGTGCGATTTTGAGTTAAAGGATCCAACCTATTTTGCCGATTGGCTTAGTAGGATAATTATTTCAGAGAATGAAGTTTTGGGTCAGCTCGATTATATTTTTTGTGATGACGAGTATTTGTTGGGTATCAATCGGCAGTATTTAAATCACGATACCTATACGGATATCATAACCTTTCCTTATGAGGAAGTAGGTGGTATTTCTGGAGATATTTTCATTTCTATAGAGAGGGTAAGGGATAATGCCGACAAGTATAAGGTTGAGTTTGAAACGGAGTTAAAACGGGTGATGGCACATGGAGTGTTGCACTTGTTGGGATTTGGTGATAAGAGCCAAGAAGAGGCTGATTTGATGAGGTCTAAAGAGAACGAAAAAATTAAATTGTTCCACGTGGAACATTAGAAGATATGTTTGAAAAGGAATATGATGTTATTGTTGTAGGGGCTGGTCACGCTGGTGCCGAAGCGGCCGCCGCGGCTGCCAATTTGGGTTCTAAGACCCTCTTGGTTACTATGAACCTACAAACCATTGGGCAAATGTCCTGTAACCCTGCTATGGGTGGAATAGCCAAAGGTCAAATTGTTCGTGAGATTGATGCATTAGGGGGCTATAGTGGGGTGGTAAGTGATAAGAGTGCCATTCAATTTAAAATGCTTAATAAAAGTAAGGGTCCCGCTATGTGGAGCCCTAGGACACAGAATGACAGGATGAGGTTTGCAGAGGAATGGCGCATGGCCTTGGAGAATACGCCTAATGTGGATTTTTATCAGGAAATGGTTTCCGGACTACTTGTAGAGCAGGGGAGGGCCGTAGGGGTTAAAACCTCCTTGGGTCTAGAAATACGTTCCAAATCTGTAGTGTTGACCAATGGTACTTTTTTAAATGGACTTATACATATTGGCGACAAACAATTTGGTGGGGGTAGAGCTGGTGAAAAGGCGGCTACCGGTATAACAGAGCAATTGGTACAGTTGGGCTTTGAAAGTGGTAGAATGAAGACAGGGACACCACCCAGAGTGGATGGGCGTTCATTGGATTACTCCCTTATGATACCCCAGCCAGGGGATGAGGTGCCGGAGAAGTTTTCATATACAAACACCAAACCGCTTAGTGTACAGCGGGATTGTTATATGACCCATACCAGTGCCTTGGTGCACGATCTGCTAAAAGAGGGCTTTGATCGTTCCCCAATGTTTAATGGTAGGATTAAGAGTTTAGGGCCAAGATATTGTCCGTCTATAGAGGATAAAATCAATAGGTTTGCGGATAAGGATAGTCACCAGTTGTTTGTGGAGCCCGAAGGTTGGAATACGGTTGAAGTCTATGTAAACGGTTTCTCTACCTCCTTACCAGAGGATGTACAGTTCAAAGCACTAAGGTCTGTAAAGGGTTTTGAAAATGTTAAGTTTTTTAGACCAGGTTATGCCATAGAATACGACTATTTTCCTCCTACACAATTAAAGCATACTTTAGAAACTAAACTAATAAACAACCTGTATTTCGCTGGTCAAATTAATGGGACAACGGGATATGAAGAGGCGGCTTCCCAAGGTTTAATGGCAGGAATAAATGCCCATTTAAAAATTAATGAAAAAGAAGATTTTATCTTAAAAAGGGATGAGGCTTATATTGGAGTGCTTATAGATGATCTAATTACTAAAGGCACGGAGGAGCCCTACAGGATGTTTACTTCTAGGGCGGAATATCGTACACTTCTTAGGCAGGATAATGCGGATCTGAGATTAACGCCCAAGAGTTTTGAAATAGGTTTGGCTACGGAAGATCGATTAAAAAGGATGGAAGAAAAGGCCTTAAAGTCGGATGCTTTTGTGCAATTTTTTAGGGATACCAGTTTTAAGCCAGAGGATATAAACCCTATTTTGGAGGGTTTGGATTCTTCTAAAGTAAAGCAGCCCGGTAAGATGTTTAAGGTCTTTTCCAGGCCTAGGGTAACAATGGATCATATGCTGCAATTGGAGGAAGTTTCTTCTTATGTCGCCAATCATAATTTAAATAGAGAGGTGTTGGAGCAGGCAGAAATTCAGGTGAAATATTCAGGTTATATTGCTAAGGAGAAAAACAATGCAGACAAGTTGCAGCGATTGGAGAACATAAAAATACCTGATAATTTTGATTATAGTAAGCTTAAATCCCTTTCATTTGAGGCCAGGGAGAAGCTAAAATCTATTCGCCCAGTTACAATATCACAGGCGTCCAGAATTAGTGGGGTTTCACCTAGCGACATAAGTGTGCTGCTGGTTTATATGGGCAGGTAATTGGTTTTGCTTGTAAATGTTCCACGTGGAACATTGTGTGGAATTGGAATAAGGTCGGTTCCACTTCTTGGGTAAAATGCATTGGAAAATAAGGGGTGTTTGCTATTGGGAAATGGCAGACACCTTTTTTATGCGTCAATTTTAGGGAAGGGTCAAGAGGGTTTTTGTAGGTCGGCTATTGTTGTTTGCGCTCTGGATGGGGAATGGGTGTGTGTTTTTTGGAGGGGAGGCAATCCTTTTTTTTTGCTCTACTTAGTCAATTGCATGTTGCTTTGGGGGTGTTGGTTTAATAGTTGTGTTTGCTTTTTATGATAGGTAAATGGTAGAGTTGTTTTGGCTGCACTAATGTATTTGTTTAGTGGATTCTTTATGGAAAAGAATTTGGCTGGTGGTTGTGCAATTACTTTAGGAGTCGGTAAAATGTAAGTCTTATATTGTTGTTCTTTTTAAAAAACTAATTTGTTTAATGTTGTTGTGTTTTTTGTGAGGGAGTATTAAAAGTGTTTAGCTCTGTGGTGGGAATGCATACAATTATCTTGCTGATATTCCCTTTTGGAAATTGTTGTTTTAACCTATATTCGCAATTGTAAATAGCCAAGATTTAGCAGGGTCCATTATTATGAAGTTGTATCTAAAAAGTAAAGATTTTACCCTTAGTGGGGAGACGTTCCAATTATTGCACGATTCACAAAGGGATATGTTGATCACAGACCCACAACCCAAAGATCTGTCCAAATATTATGAAAGCGAAGATTATATTTCCCATACAGATTCTGCAGAGTCGTGGGTAGATAAGGTTTATCAATTTGTAAAGCAATTTAATCTCAGGAGTAAGCTTTCCTTAATAAATGCCAATTCGTCCGGAGATAAATCCCTGTTGGATATTGGTGCGGGAACTGGAGATTTTTTGGCGTTTTCAAAAAGTAGGGGATGGAAAGTTGTAGGGGTAGAGCCAAATAAGCGGGCACAACAAAAGGCTGCTGAAAAAGGGGTCGATTTAAAAAATGATTTAAAGTTGCTTGGTGACCAACATTTTGATGTTATTACACTTTGGCATGTTTTGGAACACCTTCCGGATTTGGATAAACAGATAGGTGAAATGGTTTCCTTGTTAAAGGATAATGGAACCCTTATAGTGGCAGTACCTAATTACAAATCTTATGACGCTGGCTTTTATAAAAACTTCTGGGCAGCTTATGATGTGCCCAGACACCTGTGGCACTTCTCAAGAAAATCTATTCCATTAATTTTTGGTGAGCATGGGATGGAAGTGGTAAATACAAAACCAATGATCTTTGATGCCTTTTATGTTTCCTTGCTTTCTGAACAGTACAGGACAGGCAAACCACATTTTCTAAGAGCATTTGGTGTTGGGCTTTATTCTAATGTAAGGGCTCTGTGGTCCAAAGAGTACTCTTCTATTATTTATATACTTAAGAGGGCTTAAAACGCCGTATAAGCTGTTTTAAGAGGGTTTTGAGGAGTTAGCGGTAACATGGCATGACTTTTATTTAATAGACCGTAAGAGCGCATCAAATCAAGTTACTTTTAATAGACGGTGTTTATTTAATATATATTTTAAATAGTTTTTAGCTATATATAGATTTTGTGTAATTTTTAGGAGGATCAATGGTTGTTTGTGTGGCCTATGCTAGCATATGGGTCTGAAAGGTTTGAGGCTGATTTTCCTTTAATTGTGAAAAAGCTTTTCTATTTTTGCCCAAATCTAAATTAAAGAGAAAATGAAAAAATTAGTTTTGGCGATGGTATGTATGATAGCCATATCATGCCAACAGGAAAAAATAGCTTTTGTAGACAATGTGAAGTTGATGGACGCCTACCAAGAAAAAGTGGACGTGGAAGCTAAGTTTAAATCAAAATCGGACGCCTTTGGTAAAAAGAGGGATAGTATCTCCCAGGCTTTTCAATTGGAAGCCCAGGCTTTTCAGGCAAAGGCTCAAAAAATGTCGCAGTCCAAAGCCCAGGAAGAATACGGACAGTTACAACAACGTAGCCAGATTATTGGTCAGCAGTTGCAGCAGGAAGAGCAGCAAATGCAAATGGAGGGACAGACGGAAATGGATAGTTTGGTGAACAAGGTAAAAGAGGAGATCAAGGCTTATGGTGAAGCCAATGGGTATTCATTTATTTTAACTGGAGGTGATGGTGGTAGTGTTCTTTATGGTAAGGAATCCCATGATGTAACAGATGCTATTGTTAAGATACTAAACGATAAGTATAAAAAATAGGTTAAAGCATCCCCGTTGTGTAAATAAAAAAACCCTTCGGTTACCTATCCGAAGGGTTTTTTTATGGGTTTAGAAAAAGCTAATGCAATTGTAGTGAACATTAATAGGCCATTTCTACGATTTTCTCAACATCGGTAGGCGTTAAGTTTTTGTTTTCACCCAATTCTGTCCAGCCTCGCGCTGTAAAACGTTCCATAATGGTTGTGGCAGTTCCCTTATAGTTGTCCGTATATTGGGACAGTTTAGTTTTTATACCCAAGCCATGGAAGAATTCTTCGGTTTTTTCAATACCCAATTGAGCCTTTTCCGCTATAGTTCCCTCCTTAATGTTCCATACGCGTTCGGCATATTGGGCCAATTTGTGCTTTTTACTTTCAAAATTGTGTCGGTAATGACTAGGGGCTATTATGGCTAGGGTTCTGGCATGGTCTATTCCGTGCAAGGCCGTTAGTTCATGACCAATGGCATGCACGGCCCAGTCCGTTGGCACGCCTAATGGTAATATGCCGTTAAGCGCCATGGTACAGCTCCACATAAAGTTGGATGCCGCGGTATAATCAGACGGGTCTTTCATCACTGCTGGGGCAATTTCTATCAAGGTCTGTAAAACACTTTCGGCCATTCTATCCTGAAGGGAAGCGCCAACAGGGTAGGTGATATATTGTTCCAAGACATGGTTAAAGGCATCGGTAATACCATTGGCCAATTGTCTTGGCGGAATGGAACGGATTACCTGGGGATCCAAAATAGAAAATTTTGGAAATAATGCAGGTCCCCCCATAGCCAGTTTTTCTTTTGTCTCAGCCCTAGTAATTACCGCGCCCGAGTTCATTTCCGATCCTGTGGCAGGCAATGTTAGCACCGTTCCAAAGGGTAAAGCACTGCTGCTAACTATCTTTTGCGTGAGTAAATCCCAAGGAGTTTCCCCCTTGTAATGGGCTGCAGCAGATAAAAATTTGGTACCGTCAATTACGGAACCACCGCCTACCGCCAACATAAAACTGATCTTCTGGGATTTAATAACCTCTAGGGCCTGCATTAAAACTGAGTATTCGGGGTTGGCCGGTATGCCTCCAAATTCGATTACTTCAAATCGTTGGAGCGCTTTTTTTACCTGATCATAAATACCATTGCTTTTTATGCTTCCCCCTCCATATAGCAATAATACTTTAGCATTGGACGGTATTTCTTCTGTCAAATTTTCCAATTGTCCCTTACCGAACAAAATCTTTGTCGGGTTTTGATATTTAAAATTGTTCATACTTTTATTTTTGAGTTGTAATTCAGTGATACAAAATTATATAAAAATGAACGTTCATTCATTTTTATAAGGTGGTTTATCAAAACTATAGGAGTATTGGTCTCTTACGATTCCAAAACCCAAGATATACTGTGCTAAACTTTCAACTATACATACTCCCCTTAATATATTGGTCCTCCTA
>JBFHGV010000151.1:0-6982 GCA_041582955.1 Arenibacter sp. | reverse complement strand
TAATTTTTTCATTTTCATATAGTGTTCTCGTAAAAGAGTCTTGTTGTCTTAACAAGGCTCTTTTTAGTTTTGGGGGTTTAGGCTATAATTCCACATAACAGGGCTACAAAAACCATATGCTGCCCAATCCTAAACCAGGATTACACCAAAGCTGTTGCCCACTCTCTATTGCATATTTTATATTTTGAAGTTGTTATATTTCCATTATATTTATAATTCTTTACAAGTATTTACCAATACTTAATTGTTTCTTTGATTATGGATATAGAACACTTCACCTACTTTCCAAGCACCAAATACCCCTAGGCTCAGAAGTTCCCCGTTTCCTTTGCTTTAAAATCCCCCAATTTAATAAGTAAAAAAAAGACCATGAACTACCTAACCATCAAACCCTTACTTTTCTTTCTTTTTTGTGCTGTATTTTCCTTGCATGCTACTGAAGGACAAAACAAATCCATAGACTCTTATCTTGAATCTATCCGAAGTCTTATTGACGTCAGGGATCATTACAAGGAAGAATTTTTGGACGTAGAATACCTCCTGGCCAAAAAGGAACGAACCCAAGGCGACGAAAAAATCCTTGTGCTCTTAAAATTGTTTACCGCTTATATCTACAAATCCGATGATGCGGCGAACACTTACAATGACCAGGCATTGAAGCTCTCCAAAAAAATAGGGTTTACCCAAGGTATACTTTCCGCAAAATACAATAAGGCTTACCACTTGTTTGTAAAAGGACATTTTGATGATTCCATGAAAATGGTACAGGAGATAGAAAAAATAATAGCCCCTGGTAGTTTCCCAAATGTGTACGGGGACATTGCCACTTTAAAATCCGATATTTATACAGAACGTGGGGAGTATGACAAAGCGTTGGAGGTTGGCTTAAAACTTTTGGACCATGCCGAAAAAACAAAGAGCGACTATCTTTTAATGAAGGCCAATGCCGCCTTATCGCACTACTATTTAAGAATAGAACAATTTTCAAAATCCTTAAATTATTGTCTTAAGGGCCTACACTATATTCTCAAGCTCAAGAAAACAGAGTACATCTACCCTAAGATAGATGAAATTGCAAAAATGACCGCTCAACTAAATGATCCGCACGGTGCCTTGGAAGTCTATTCATTTTTTCTGGATATAGAGAAAAAGCTTCCTCCTGCCGGCAGCTATATCCTTGCTTCCGTTCATAGCAATATTGCCAACATATATATGTCTATAGGCGAGAATGAAAAGGCTCTTGCCCATATATCTACCGCCCTAAAGATCAATTTCAAAAACAACTATAGGTTCCGAATTCCTCGGGCCCTAAGTATTAAAGCCAAACTCTATCTACAGCAATATGACACCGCCCAGGCCATTATAAATTATGAAAAAAGTATAGAAGCCGCTGAGGACATAAACGCTTTTGACGTGGTAAAACGCAACAGTTACGTACTGGGGCAATTGTACCAACAAACCAACCACCCCCTAAAATCCACGGATTACAAAAATCTATATAAAACCATAAGCGATTCCCTATTTACCAATGAACAGGAACAAAAGATCCTAATTCTAGAGACCAAAAGAAAGGTCAAGGAAGTACTGCAAAAGAAAAAAATCCTAGAATTGGAGAATAAGGCTCAAAGGGCGCAGTTTAGAGGTATAATCATTGCCCTACTATTTCTGTTGGCAATAAGTTGTATTTCTGTCTTCTCCTATCTAAAAGTGAGAAAAAAAAATAGGTTGTTATTATGTAGGACTATAGATCTGGCGGAAATTAAATTACGGTTGAGCGAAAAACTAAATGGATATGAACAAGATAGCACCAAATGGTCCGTTGAACGAAAAAAACACAATTCCCCAAAAACACAGCCTAGACTGGACGAAGAAATTAAAAACATAATCCTGACAAAATTGGAAAAACTGGAAAAAAAATCCTTTTTTCTTGACCCTAATTGTAATTTGCACCTATTGGCCGAACAACTGAAGACCAATCCAAAATATTTGTCCCAGGTCATCAACCAAGAAAAAAAATCCAATTTCAACAACTATATCAACGAGCTAAGAATAAACTATCTTTTGCCAATATTGCTCAAGGATGTGGAATACAGGAACAGCAAATTAAGCTACATTGCCGTTTCCTTAGGGTACAACAATCTAAACACCTTTAATGCCGCCTTTAAAAAAAGACTGGGCATTTTGCCTTCCAAATTCATAGATGAGCTCAACAATAATATAGAGATCAAAAGCAGCGTCATAGAACGTGCAATTCAACTAAAAAAAATCAGTTAAGAAAAAATACCGACCCTTGTTCATTGTACACTAAAAAAAAGCAGCACCCCATAGTGGGATACTGCTTTAGAATCAACTCCAAACTAATTATTAACTAAAAAACTGAGTTCATTTCGTATCTATTCTGCCAATATAATTGGCATGTTATCCCTAGTTATACCCAGGGTTTTGCGGTGTTAGATTAGGATTGTTTATCATTTCCTGTTCTGGCAATGGAAACAATAGGTGTTTTTCTTGCAATGCCTGATCGGAACTTAGGTTAACATGACCTACAAAATCATCAAAACCCGCCGTTTCACTATTCAGCACCTTTCTTAGTCGAACCATATCGAACCAGGTAATTTGTTCATAGCACAGCTCGTGCCACCTTTCCTTCCAAACAGCCTCCCGTAAGGACTCTTGGGTAAATTCCCCAAGGGTAGGTGTTGTAAGCTCTGCCCGGTCCCGTATCCTTGTTAAGGCATCAACGGCATCCTGGGTAGGACCTGAGGCCTCATTGGATGCCTCCGCATATATCAACAACACTTCCGCAAATCTTATGATGGGCATATTAAGGTTGTCCTTTGCCGTCCCTGGTACGCCAAAGGTTCCGTTGGCGGTAACGTTGAAATGTTTAAAAATATAAGGAGCTCCCAAATCAAAAAGTTCCCCGTCCCCATTGGTGTAGTAACTGCTATAAAACCAGCCCTCACGGTCTACCGTCCTTAAATCTCCCGCTTCAAAAGAGTTATAAAACTCTATTTCGGGAACCGTACTTCCCGTACCAGAGGGGCCGCGATAGGTCACGGGCTGAAAGTTGGGAAACATATTGCCCATTGGGTTTCCTGCAACCTCGTCATTATATTGCAAACTAAAGATATGTTCTACGGTATTTCCCAAACTTTCGTCGTGTACCTGCCCGTAAGTATCAAACAGGTCTATTGGCCCAGCATTGTCTATCACCTCTTTGGCCTTGCTGGCCGCATCGGCATAACGGGCAGTTTCATTCAGCGGATGACCGGCCATGGTAAGATATACCTTGGCCAACAATGATTTAACGGCAGATTGGGATACTCTTCCACTTTCATCCGTCCAAGGCAGCCCTGCACTTTCGGCCCCCTGCAAATCGGCTACAATTTGATCGTAAACCTCTTTTTGTGAACTCCGGGTAGGGGAGAAATCCTCCGAAGTAGCACTTTGGGGCATGGTTATCAAGGGAACATCGCCCCATAGCCTAACGGCATAAAAGTAGGCCCAAGCCCTAAAAAACCGGGCCTCGCCCAATACTTTATTTTTCTGTGCCTCGTCCATTTCAATACTAGGTACGTTTTCCAGTACAAGATTTGTATTGGCTATCACTTTGTAAACTCCCCTCCACCAGTTTCTAATGTGCAGTGTATTTGCGTCATAGGAAAGGGAATACAAATTGTTCAAATCCGAATTTTGGGCCGTTTGGGTAGTTGATGTACCGGTAGGCGCCTCCAATAATTGCCAGTTGGACGAGAAAATACCCGCACCATTGCCTACAAACCTGGCATCTGCATAAACGGCCGCTATGGCAGATTCTGCATGCTTGGCCGTGGTATAAAAACTGTCCGGGGTAAGGTTTGATGGATCGGATTCATCCAAGAAATCGGAACAACCTACCGTTGTAAGCAACATTAGCGAACAGAGGTAAAACTTGCCAATATGTTTTGTTATATCAAATTTCATAATATCTTATTTTAAATTTTATTAATTAAAGACCAACTTGCAGACCAATTACGAAGGTTGTCGCTTTTGGATATTCATGCCACTTCATTCCCTGTGAGAAGACATTGTTGCCTTCCCCTCCACGGATAGGGGTCACCTCGGGGTCACCGAGCAGTTCGTCATCGACCAATAAAAAGAAGTTTTGTGCCGAAGCGTACAATCGCAATTTATTTAAGTGCATCCTTTCAATCAGGTTTTGATCAAAGGTATAGCCCAGCATAATATTCCTACCCCTTACAAAAGAGCCGTCCTTTACCCAGTGCGAATCCACATTGGTAACATAACCGGCACGCGTATCCCTGACTTGGGCAATCATAGTATCTTGATTATCCGGAGTCCATGCATCCAAAACAGTGGTATAGCTATTGGCCAAGGCCTGCCTGTCCTCACTGGAATGAAGGTTCATATCCATTACATCGTTGCCCCAGGAATACTGAAGCTCCAAGGTAAAGTCCAAGTTCCTATAAGTTACATAATTTGTAAGTGTTCCCCATGCGGTAGGGTAACCGTTTCCAATGATGGACCTATCCTCATCATTAATGATATAGTCCCCATTAAAATCCTTGTACTTTATATCTCCAGGTAAAATGGTAAGTCCGTTTCTATAACTTACAAACTTGGCAGCTTCTGCTGCCTCATCTGTCCCCCAAGTACCCAAACGGGTGAGGCCCCAGAAGGCTCCTACGGGCTCCCCTACCCTAATAATACTGGTTTCGTTGGTTATACCAGGGCCACCTACTCCAAAGATATCGGAAGGGGTAGCCAAGGAAAGCACCTTGTTCCTGTTCATAGAAATATTAAATGAAGTATTCCACGTTAAGTCCTCTGTTAGAATATTCTTGGTAGAAAGTCCAAGTTCCACACCTTGGTTCTGCATAGAACCAACATTTCTTCTTATGGTAGCGTAACCACTGGACTGCGGAACAGGTGCGTCCAAGAGCATATCTGTTGTCTTCCTGTAATAATAATCGGCCTCCAAGCTAATTCTATTATCAAATAGGCCCAGCTCAAAACCAATATCGTATTGGGCTGTCTTTTCCCATTTCAAATCAGGGTTCGCCAATCTGTTCAACCCTGTACCTCCCACACGACTTTCGTTCCATATAGCCGCATAATTGGAGCTCAACAAGGATAAGGAAGAATAAGGTGGTATTTCCGAGTTACCGGTTACCCCATAACTTGTTCTAAGTTTTAAATTGGAAATCAGAGAATTATCAGCAAGAAAGTCCTCGTCCGAAATCCTCCAGGCAACTGCCGCCGAGGGGAAGAAAGAAAATTTGTTGTTGTCCCCAAATTTGGACGAACCATCTGCCCTGCCCGTAACGGTAAATAAATACTTGCCATATAGGTTATAGTTTAACCTACCAAAATAGGAATTCAGAGCTTCCCTATCCGCAAAAGATTGTACCGCTATATTATCCGATCCCGCACCCAAGTTGTTATACTTAAAATAATCCGTAGGGAAGTTCCTGGAATCTGCATTGACAAAAAATTGATTGGATTGCTGCCAAGACACCCCCAATAAGGCGGTCAATGAATTGTTTTCATTGATTTCCTTATTATAGGTAAGGTAGTTTTCAATAGACCAAAACGTCTGCTTTTCATTACTTGCCTGGGCCCTGGCTACTGCATTATTGTCCAACACACTGTTTCTGAACTCATTGTTCTCCTGGGTAAGGATATTTGCCCCTATAACCGTCCTCATTTCCAATTCCTTGGTAAGGTTGAGATTGGTATAGAAACTGCCCGTTGTAGTTTGAGTATTTAAGATATACTCATTATTTTCCAACCAATTCACGGAATTTCTAGTCCCTTCGGCATAAGGATAATCCCGGTTATTGGCATACAGACCTTCCAATGGACCTCCCGTATGTAGAGGACCTGGGTAAAAAGGATAATCCTCCACCATTCTACGTGGCACTTGATCATTGGTATCCGCCAAATTCTCTGTTTGGTTATTATAGCTCAAGGAGCCCCCAATCTTTAACCAAGTTTTAATTTGATCATCAATTGAAAAACGTCCTGAATAGCGTTTTAGGTAGGTATTCTTTAGCAGACCTTGTTCGTCCCTTATACCCAAAGAAACCGCATAGGTGGTTCTTTCATTTCCTCCCGAGAAACCTAACTGATGATTCTGTGATAATTTATGCTGTACCACTTCTTTGGACCAATCCGTATCATAGATTGCCTTTCCTTCACTATCAAACAAATAAGCCACATTAGGATTAGCTCTTTTCAACCTAGGCTCATACTGGGCATAATTCCCAGCGGCCCATCCCTCTGGGTCAAATTTTTGGGTATTCTCCCAAGAAAGCTGCTCTATCATGGCGTACTGTTCGGAATTTAAGACCTTAGCTCTATTGGGGCCAAACTGGTTAACGCTATATTCAACATCGTAAGTTACCCTTCCCTGTCCCGAACGACCTCTTTTAGTGGTTACTAGAATAACACCGTTAGCACCCCGAGCACCATAAATAGCAGTAGAAGAGGCATCCTTTAACACTTCTATGGACACTACATCATTAGGGTTTAAGTAATCTATAGCTGAACTAAAGTTTGCCTGATTGCCCTGGGGCAACTGTACCCCGTCTATAACGTACAGCGGGTTGTTGGAGGAGTTAATAGAGCTAAACCCCCTAACCCTGATGTTTGATTTACCACCTGGACGCCCAGAATTGGTGTTCACCTGAACCCCGGCAATCTTACCGGACAAGGCTTGGTTAAGGGAGGTAGCCGGACGCTCTTGAAGTTGATCGGCATCTACCTGACCAACAGCACCCGTTAAATCCGACTTTCTCTGACTACCATAACCAATCAACACCACCTCTTCCAATTCACTGGCATCCTCTTCCAATTGCGCATTTACCACAGATCTCCCATTTACCGGGATCTCCAAAGTCCTATAACCAATATAGCTAAAAACCAAGGTGGCATTGTCATCTACATTATCCAATGTGTAATTCCCATCAAAATCTGT
>JBFHGV010000150.1:0-7013 GCA_041582955.1 Arenibacter sp. | reverse complement strand
TCACCCAACTCTTCAGTTTGAAGGTCTCCGCTATATTCAAATAACGGTAAGGAGAATAAAGCCAGAAGAATGCCTATAACCCCCAACAAACCAGTCCGCTCCTTTAAAAACAAAAGAGAAAGCAAAATAGTTATTAGAGGAGAAAGGGAAATTATCGGAAAGATTAAATAGGTTGGTCCAATCGTAACTGCATAAAACAATATCATTTGACCACCTGCCCCTAAGAGACCGATAATTAAACCATATAAAACAGCTTTTTTATCCATTTCCAATTTCCAATTGATCCGCCATAGCACAAAAACAGCAGGTATAATCATTGTAAGGGCCCAAACACAATAGATCAATGTATCCGGAAACCCATTGCGCGAAGGGACATTGGTAAATGCCCCCCATACTCCCCAAAACACAGTAGCTACTATTGCATACAACAACCAAGGCTTCTTCTTACTTTTCTTCATATTCTATTCAAAAATATTATTCATCTTAATACTACTCCTCTAGTTTCTTCCTTTTTAAGACCAAGGGAATATTTCCCCTCAAAAGCTTCTTATCAGCGTAACCAATCATCTATGTTCTCCCTAACAAACACATCATCGTTCAATTCAGGATATATGGCATACACCCTGTCGATTTCCTCTTTCTGACCTGGACTTAATCTCTCCTTTGGATTGATCGTGTAGTTATCCTCTAGCAATCCCTGCCTTATCAACACCTCATGAATTCCCGCTATGGAACCTCTAAAGCCATTCCTAGAATCGAAGAAGGCCGCATTAGCATCTGTTATTCCAACACCCACCGACAAAAGAGTCAATGCTTCAGATGGAGACGCATTTTTTATCCTTTCAAAAAGATCAACAGCTTTTTTATTCCATACTGCCCAATGTCCCAATAAGCCACCCACTATTTTTTTTGTAACAACCTTCCCTTCTATCGGCATTTTGTATTCCGTTAATAAATCGGCCACAATGTTGTCATCATTTCCAGTATATAGGGCTATGTCCGTTGCCCTTCCGGACTCCGCAACACCCCGAACCACATCTAGGGTATTATACCTGTTAAAAGGCGCCATTTTTATAGCCACAACATTTTCAATTTTAGAAAATTCACGCCAGAATTCCGTATTCAACACAGTTCCCCCAACCGAAGTCTGCAAGTAAAATCCGATTACAGGTATAATTTCTGCAACCGCCCTACAATGTTCTACCAACTCCCTGTTCGATTTACCTTTTAAAGCTGCCAAACCCAACAACACTGCATGATACCCCAAATCGGATGCTATTTCGGCCTCTTGCACAGCTTGTGAAGTATTGCCCAATACACCTGCTATCCTAAAAACCGACTTCCCACTTTTGTTAAAAAAAGAATCCATTTCTTCCTTCCCCAATTCCAATACAGGTTGGTACAGCCCAACTTCCCTAATTTCAAATTGACTGGTATGCACCCCAATGGCCAACCCCCCTGACCCGGCATCCAAATAATACCTGGACAAGGCGCGCTGTCGTCGTTCATCCAATTTTAAATCGCGGGTTAAAGCGGTAGGATTTGCGGGTATCGCCAGCCCTCCTTGCAGTAATTCCTTTAATTCGTTTGTCAATAAACTACTCAATGTTCCAATTCTTTAACTATTAATACTTACCGTCCCTAACCTCAAAATGGGTTGACTTACCCAACAAACGTTTGCCAGAACCGACCCAATGGGCAGTCCATTCAATTAGCTGATCCAAACCTACCGAAGAAGTTCCCAACAGACCTATGCTCTTGGAGACATCGACCGATAGGGCCGAATTTGCCTCAACACCTTTAAACTTTACTTCCTTACCCATTATTTTCCCAAACTTCTTAGCCACTTCGGTCACGGAGATCAATTCGGCCCCACTAATATTCAAATGCGACGCAGGGGAGGTACAATACCGTAAACTTCTTAAAATCATCTCATTGGCATCTCCTTGCCAGATAACATTGGCATAGCCCATGGTTACATCCAATGTTTCCTGATTATATACCTTGGAAGCAATATCAACCAATACCCCATACCGCATTTCCACTGCATAATTCAATCGTATAAGAATTACCGGAGTTCTGTACTTTAAACTTCCAAATTCGAACAAACGCTCCCTTCCCAAACAGGATTGTGCATACTCCCCTACCGGCTCTGGTATATCTGACTCCTTGGATCCGCCCGAAGTGATATCTACTAAGGGGTAAACACATCCGGTAGAAAATGCCACAATTCTTGATTTTTTAAACTTATAGGCCACTAAACCCGGCAAAAAGGAATTCATTGCCCAGGTAAAAGATTCATTGCCCGCGGTGCCAAATTTCATTCCTGCCAAATAAATAACGTTCTCAACTTCCGGAAGACTATCAATGAATTCTAGATCCAAAAGATCTCCCTTAATGGTCTCAATGCCACTTGCCTCAAGATAGGACTGTTGTTCCTTTTCGCTAAATCTGGAAACCCCGATAATTCGTTTTTCCATTCCAGCCATTGTACTGGCCCTTTTGGCCATACGGGCCATTGAAACTCCCATTTTACCAGCAACACCCAATAAAATAACATCACCATCCAGTGTTTTGAACATTTCCACCAATTCCGAGGTAGGCCTGGACAATGCCTCTTCAAGTTCATTTTCGTCCTTAAAATATTTTTGATGCCCCATTACAATTACATTTTACCGTTTTCCTGAATAATTCTCTTATATATTCCTACAGCTTCTTCCAATTTATGAACAAAGCAGAATTCATCTGTCTGATGCGCCATTTGAGCTTCCCCTGGACCCAAAATTATGGTTGGCACGTTATTTAGCCAAGGAGCAAGTACAGAGGCATCAGTTAAATATGTAGCTGCCTTTTGTATTTTCGCCGAATTAAGATCTACATTACAAACCTTGGCTACCAATTTTACAAAAGAATGATTCTCTGCAGTCGCAATAGCGTCTAGATCTACCATTTTTACCAGTTCTACCTCTGGCCCCAATGTTTTGCTCAAAATAGAAAGTGCCTTAGCATTTTCCAATTTCGGGGTTGATCTAACATCAATAGTGAATTCGGCTTTATCAGGAACCGAATTTAAATTTAATCCGCCAATAATTGTACCTACATTGATGGTGGGAAACCCCAACAATTGATCTTCCGAAACATCAAATTTTAGTTTTTCAATGCTGCTTATCGCCTTTGCCGCTTTATAAATTGCATTATCCCCCAATTCCGGCATGGAGGAATGCGCAGTTACCCCAGAAGTTCTTGCCTTTAAATACAAGCCTCCTTTATGTCCAATTAGCGGTGCATTGGAAGTAGGTTCACCAACCAACATTGCGCTTGCGCTTCCAATATCATAACCACTCGCACACAATTGGATTGCGCCGTTACACCCCAACTCCTCGTCTGCCGTAAAAATAAGTTTCACCCCTCCCGTGGGCGCAACATCATTAAAACATTCTATTGCTGCAATCATCATTGCCGCTACGCCACCCTTCATATCTGAAGAACCGCGCCCGAACAATTTACCATCAAACACCCTACCCTCGAACGGGTCTGTATTCCATTCCTTAGCCCCAAGCGGAACAACATCCAAATGTCCCGTAAGTACAATGGGGGCCACTTGCCCAGAAAGGCCTTTGGTCGCCACCACATTTAACCGCCCTTCGGAATATTTGGGATAATCCACATCAAACCCATGATCGGCTAGAATGGCACCCACATATCTGGCAACCTCTTCCTCATTGCCCGGAGGGTTTATTGTATTGAATTTTATTAGGTCCCGTGTTAAAGAGATAACATTCATTTACCTATCTGTTATGCTACAAAACTAGATGAGCTTAGCCCGCCCAAAATTAGGACTGAATTCCAAGCACATTATTTCAAATTTTTTACAATATCCAATTTATCCTTTACCAATTCCACAATTTGATCTGTTGCTACCGGAAAAACCTTTCGCAAATCAATTTCCTCATTGGTCAACAACTTTACCTTCAAGGTCTGCATAAAAATATTCTTGATTTCAGTTGCAAGGTTTATTTTACAAATCCCCCTATCCACAGCTTCCCTTAAACTACCCCTAGAAACACCGGAACCACCGTGCAGTACTAATGTTGCATTGGTTATTGCTGCAATTTCAGAAAGCCTTTCAAGTTGTAACTCCGGCTCTTTATCATAAAAACCATGGGCAGTACCAATCGCAATTGCCAGGGCATTAACACCCGTAGCATCCACAAACTCCTTCGCCTCCAAAGGCTGAGTAAAACCTCCTTTTTCCTTATCCTGACCCAATTTGGCAATATAACCCAGTTCGGCCTCTACATTTGCACCGTAACTTTCGGCCAATTTCACTACTTTACTCGTAACAGCAACATTTTCACTAAAAGACTTTTCACTGGCATCTATCATCACTGAATCGAATCCCGCATCCAGACATTGCGCCACCAGTTCATAGGAATCCCCATGATCCAAATGCACCCAGCCTTCAACTCCGTGATAATCCAACATGGATTTCGCCATTTGAAATGCCACAGGAAGTCCCATATATTCAATAGAACTCCTGGTCAACTGTAAAACAATTGGTTGCTCCATGGCCCTTGCCGCCAATAAAACACCTTTCAGTGTTTCGTAATTGTAAAAATTGGTAGCCAGTATCCCCTGTTGTCTACTTCTTAACTCTATAAACTTGTCCTGTAATTTCATTATATTGATTCCTGATAATTAAACCTATTACGTGCAATTTTCATTATCCCGTCCAGATTTTTAAAAGCCTCAGTCCCACCTGCTTGCGTAGTGGAAATGGCACCGATTAAGTTTCCAAATTCTTGACACTCCTCTGGGGAAGCCCCCTTTATAAACTTTGAAATAAAACCTGCATTAAAACTATCCCCCGCACCAATAGTATCTACCACCTCCTTGTTCACAAAAGGATTGAGCTTCACCTCTTTATTATCGTAATACATAATAGACCCACTACTCCCACATTTGACCACAACAAACCTGCTTATATTTTTGATGCTTTCAATGGCCCGATTTACACTCGGAAGCCCGGTCAATTTTTTAAGCTCCACTTCATTAGGAATAAAAATATCTACAAAAGGAAGCACTTGTTCCAAATTAAGTTCCCAGATTTCGGCAGGATCCCATTGTACATCCAAAGAAGTGGTAATTCCCACATTTTTTGCCATTTCAAATAACCTGTGAACGTTGTTTTTAAATCCTGGCTGAAAAAAATAAGAAGAAAAATGAAGGTGCTTGGCCCTTAACAACTGACCTTCATCAATATCATCCAATCCCAAATGGGACATAGCTCCTTGATGAGTTATCATAGCCCTATCCTCACCATAACTGAGTGCGACCGTAGCACCGGTTTTAAGATTCTCGTCGATCATCAACATTGACGTATCAACACCGGATCTATTTAATTTATCAATTACAAATTGCCCAAAAATATCATTGCCGATCTTACCAATAAATGCCACCTTTAAACCCAGGGAACTTAAATTACTGGCACAAATGGCCGAAGAACTGCCCAAAGTCAAAGTCATGTAATCCGACAAAATTTCCTTTCCAACTTCAGGAAACCCATTAACCTGATTAAAAATCAAATCTACATTAAGCTCCCCCACAACTATGACATCAAATTCCCTAGTCATAAACTATATTTTCTAATGTTATTGAATATTTTCCTGTATAATTTCTAAATTATCACAAAATATGTGATAGCATAATGACAACAAAAAAATCTGTATTGGATTTAGACTTTATAACTTTCTTTTACTCTTATAAATTTTCACCCCTTGTACTACTCGATTAATGGAATTATTTATCGATGGGGAATCCGGCGAAAGGCCCAAATCCAGTGATTTGAACAACCCTAAGAGCTGACTGGGTAGCACAGAGCATACAGCAAAAAATTCTTCCGGGATGTTATTGGATTCCGCTACTTCGATAGACAAGTCCAAGGAAATTGATTCTTTATTTTTTATCACCTCCCCGATTCCAATTTCATACAACTTTTCTTTTTGCCTATTTATCGATCTAACCAGATCGAACTCATAATTGTTTACAAAATCATCGCTGGAGAAAAGATACACTACCAATGTGGATTCATTAATTACCGCCTTGGGCCCATGCCTTAATCCCAGAAAGGAATCGTATTTGCAAACTACCTGGCCATCGGACAATTCCTGAACTTTTAAATGGGATTCCCTTGCAATCCCTTTTAAAGCACCTGACCCCAAGAAAACCACCCTATCAAATTTCAGAGCAGCTACAGCCTTGATCTTTTCCGTATATTTATTTAGAATAGTTTTCCCGTACCGTACTAATTGATCCACATGTTTCCTATTCCTTTCCAATCCATTAATGTCTGAGACCAAAATCCCCGCTAACAACATAGTGGTAAAGGATGCCGTCATTGCCAAGCCTTTATCGTTGGCTCCTGCCGGCATCAACAATACAAAAGAATTATCTAGATTGGCTAAATTAGCAAGCTTACCAGTGGCATTACACGTGATTATCAAATGAAAGATAGTAGTACAATATTCATTTGCCAGATCCACGGTCGCTACACTTTCGGGACTATCTCCAGAACGGGCGAAGGACACCATCAATATCGGTTGTTCCGAATCTATAATATAATCTGAGGGATGCGAAATAAAATCGGTTGATGCTATCACCTCTGTAGGCCTTCCAAAATTTTTTTGAAACTTTTTATGGAGCACGTCTCCAATAAAAGCCGAAGTACCGGCACCTGTTAAGATCACCCTAAGATTATCATAAACCAATACTCTATTCAAGAAAACAGACAATTCCTGTTTTGCCGCTACAACATCTTCATAGGTCCGATTCCACAAATAAGGTTGCCCCATTATTTCGGTGGCCGTATAACTTGAATCTGTTCTATTTTTATTTTCAATCATACTTTCAATATCAAAATTAATCTTAAAAGAAATCAAATGTAACTATATTTTTAAGTAAACGAAAGTATTTTTTATGTTTTTATTTATTATTCCTTATTATTTAAATAATAT
>JBFHGV010000149.1:0-7014 GCA_041582955.1 Arenibacter sp. | reverse complement strand
TTTGTGTTTATAGCCATGTCTCTGGGAATTGGTTTCTCTACCGCCATTACCCCTCTGGTAGCGGAGGCCGATGGGGCAGGGAATATGGCAGATGGAAAGAAAGCCTTAAAGCACGGCCTGGTTTTATGTACCCTCTTGGGGTTTTCCCTTTTTGGGGTCATTGTTTTGGCAAAGCCCCTAATGTATTTAATGAAACAGCCACCAGAGGTAGTAGAACTAGCAATGCCTTATTTGGACCTCGTGGCATTTTCATTGGTACCCCTAATTATTTTTCAGGCCTTTAAGCAGTTTTCCGAAGGGTTGTCGCAGACAAAATACCCTATGTATGCCACGGTCTTGGCCAATCTGGTGAACATCACCCTTAATTACCTCCTTATTTTTGGAACCTTTGGCTTTCCCAAAATGGGAATAGTAGGGGCGGCATTGGGGACGTTGATTTCGCGGGTTATCATGGTAACTTTTCTATGGTGGTTGCTTAAGAGCAAAAAGAAATTCCAAAATTATGTTACCGGATTCAATTTCAGAAAAATAGAAAAGAAGGTAATGAAGAAAATCATCGACCTCGGTTTTCCATCGGCCTTACAAATGTTTTTTGAGGTGGCTATTTTTACCGCAGCCGTGTGGATAAGTGGTGTTTTGGGAAAAAATTCCCAAGCGGCCAATCAAATCGCCTTAAATCTGAGTAGTATGACCTTTATGGTTGGTATGGGGCTTGGTGTGGCTGCTATGATCCGGGTAGGAAACCAAAAAGGATTGAGGGATTTCAAGGAATTAAGGCGTATTTCCCAATCTATTTTTCTGCTTACCTTAATTTTGGAAATAATATTTGCTACTGCTTTTGTTATTTTTAACAATTGGTTGCCAACTATTTATTTGGATCTTGGGGATGCTAGCAATTTAGCGGATAATACAGAGGTCATCTTAATAGCTGCCCAATTAATTTTAGTGGCCGCCGTCTTTCAGATTTCGGATGGTTTACAGGTGGTGGTACTTGGTGCGCTAAGGGGACTGCAGGATGTAAGGATCCCAACCGTAATTACTTTTATTGCCTATTGGATAATAGGTTTCCCAATCAGTTTTTACTTAGGGTTGTATACCTCATTGGAGAGTACGGGCATATGGATTGGCTTACTGGCAGGGCTTACGGCATCGGCAATATTGTTGTATATTCGATTTAATTATTTAAGCAAAAAACTAATTGCACAGGGAGTGTTGCAAGATATTGATTAATAAATATAAGATCTATTTCGCTACCAATAGAACATGGTATTAGGGATTTAGATTTTAAGGTAAATGATTGTTTATGGAGTTTCCAAAATTTTTATTGGGGGATAATACAGATTACCCTACTGCTATATTTGTAGTACATACAGAATACCCACGATTTATCATTAATTTGGAAAATGATGAAGTGGAATGGTTGGAGGACTTTACACAGGAAGATGAAAAAGAACTGGAAGCCGAGGCCGAAAACTTAATAGAGCAGGCCACGGCATTTTACGATCGGGAAATTTCCCGATATGAAGAATAGCTTATGTTGGAAGAATTAGTAAGATTCGATAAAGAATTATTTCTTTTCCTTAATAATTTGGGGACAGCCCAATGGGATGGTTTTTGGCTTTTTATGACCAATAAATGGTCTTCCATTCCCCTTTATATGGTACTGGCTTTTATGACCTACCGCGCATTTGGATTAAAACGCTTATTAATGGCCCTAGTGGCTATTGCATTAGTTGTTTTGGTTACTGATCAGACGGCCAATTTTTTCAAATATGGAGTTCAGCGCCTTAGGCCTTGTCACGATTTGGAGATTAGTAGCTTAATGCGTTTGGTAAAAAACTCTTGTGGGGGTAAATTTGGGTACTTTTCTGCACATGCCGGCAATTCATTTGCTGTGGCCCTTTTCTTTAGCATACAATTGCACCAAAAATATAAGCATATAGGATGGATACTTGCGGTCTGGGCCGTTTTGGTAGCTTATAGCAGAATTTATATAGGAGTCCACTTTCCTTTGGATGTGTTTACCGGTATGCTCGTAGGGCTATTTTTAGGTGGACTTTTTGCTAAGCTGTTTTCCAATGTGGTGGCCAAATACGATCCTATTTAGGATTTTAGGAAAGTCTTAATGTTTCTGGTAGCTCAGTTTTTTGTATTTCCCTTAAACCGACTTTTTAACACTAAAGATTTCTTTGTTCAGCGGACCTAGAAAAATAAGAAAGAAGATAAGGCCGAAGGCAAATTCATAAACTTCCCATTTTCTATCAGAAGGATTTAAGGAAACAAAGACCGTGGCAACCAAAAAGGCAATGGTGTGATGCCATTTAACGATAGGCACGGCAAAGCTATTGGCCAAGGACTTAAACCACTGGTATTTGCGATACAGTATGGGGCATATAATGAGGTAAAGAAACATAACCAGAAACAATAATTGGCTGAAGATAATTTTGTTTATTTTCTTTTCACCTACCACTAAATTATGCAGATTGGTTTCTCCCTGAGCGTTATTTTCTATAAAGAATTCTCCAGATTCCACTCCAAAAATGCGCTGCCCCCAGGATATTTCCTCACCTGCCGCAAAAAAGAAAAGTACTACAAAGATGATGGTACCTACTTTCCATAATTTTTGTGTATAGTCCCATGAGGTTATAAGTCGGTACAGTGAGAGTGCAAAAATACAAAAAAGCATAATGGTAGTACCCCATTCCACTGGACCATCTTCCCTAGAAAAATTAGTGTCAAAATAGTGTTCATTGGTTAGTCCTAGATACAGTCCCAATAAAACTATTACTGCCAAAATACCATATCCTATTTTTTCAAACTTTGTAAAGAGTTTCATCATCGTTTTTTAACTATATATAATTTACTTGTCAAACGGTTTTTGTGCCCTTTGTTTCCTGGGGTTGTATGGTGGTTAAGGTCGTACACCGTCTTTAACTTATAGGTGTATTCGGGCTCAAATATACGCTTAAATTCATTTTCCTCCACGGGAAAAACAAGAACGTAAAACATTTTTGCATCGGGTATAGTAACGCCCTCCTTATTCTTAAGTGTGGGTATATAACTGCCATAATCCCAAATTAACTCAGGGGCTATTTCGCCAAAGGAATAGACTTCCAAGCCATCTTTTGCCGAGGAACTTCCTAGATTTGATATACTTTTAAACTCGTTGTTCTTATCCAAGGCCCCCACCAAGGGCAAAGCAAGGATCTTTATGGTGGCTACCATGGCAATAGATAGTAGGAAACAGCTAAATATCTGTTGTCTTTTAAGTTGCAGAAACAACAGTGTTCCTATAATTGTTAGCGCCAATGAGGAGGTAATGTAATAGCCCCAAAATGGTTCTATGCCATCCTTTAAGATAAAATAAGCCACTACTGGGAAGCTGATTCCAATGAGACCCAACAGCCCAAAATGAAAGTAAACAGGTGTTTTTTCTTTTGGGGTCATAGTATTTTTAAATTCCCTGATAACATATTCCATATAAAACCCGGTATTTATGGCCAGTGGGATTAACACAGGAACGAGATAACGCGATTTTTTTTCGGGAATAATAGACAGTAGAATAACAGAAAAAATGGTCCATAAGAAAGAAAATAAGTATTCTTTGTTGTGGCTTGCCCTGTTTTTTAGATATGGGTACATAAGGCTTAAAAGTGCTGGGACGGCCCAAATACCACTTTGTACAAAAAAGCTCCAATAGTAATAAAAGGGACGTACGTTGTAGCTTGACCAGTTGGCGGTCTCCTTTTCAGTGATAGCCAAAAAAGCATTGGGGTCGGCTAGGCGAACATATACAAACCACCACAAACCGATGACCGTAGCCAATAGAATAAGTGTAACCAATGGCAGGTATTTCCTGTGTGCCCCAAACCCTTTGTATTTAAATACAGCCCCATAGGCAAGTAAAAATGGCAGCAAAAGGGCATAAAGGGAAACTGGGCCTTTGCTCATAAAGGATAGCCCAATAAAGAGTCCCGCAAGGAGACTATTTTTCCATTTATGATCGTTGGAGTTAAAAAGTCCGTACAAATAATATATGGCGCATAACATAAACCCATGAGTGTATATATCCCATGGAGCCTCGTTTGTAATGGCGATGATATAAAAGGAACTTAATAAAATAAGGGCATTTATAAGGGAATGTGCCTTATCCTTTAAGAGTTTAAAAGATAAGCGGTAACCCATATATGCTAGGAGTATAGCCATTAGCATGGCAGGTAACCTAAGTCCCACCACATTATCTACCCCAAACAATAGTCCAAAGATAGCAGTAATCCAGCTTGGTAGTGGTGGTTTTTGGTAACGTGGAAGATCGTTCATGGTGGTTAGCAACCAATGACCCTCCGTAATCATTTCACGAGCCGTAATAAAATTTCTGGCCTCCATTATAGAAACCGGTATGATATGTAGGTGGAACAGAAAGATGGATATTCCAACAAGACCGATAACCGTTACCGGATTATTTTTTAACCAGCTCATGAAGCTTCATTTTTTAGGATGAATAAATTTCTAAGATAAACTATCAAGCCCAAGGAGTGTCCGGCAAATAAAACGGGATCTTTTCTAAAAATGGCATAGGTAAGGATTAGGGAGGCCCCAATAACGCTAAGAAGCCAAAAACCAAAGGGAAGACTGGATGTTTTCTTTTTTTCGGAATATATCCATTGATAGATAAACCTAAAGGTAAAGATTATTTGGGCAATACTACCCAAAAGCAGTAACCACAAAGGGATACTTTCATTAAAGAAAAAATCGTTAAGGTCGTAGGCATTGTTGTTATAGCCATAAGTGATGACCATAAGGGGAAAAATCCAAAGGAAAATACGGATTGCTTTGGGTAATTTCTTCCATTCGCCCTGTAATTGAATGTTCCTGATATAAATAAAATAGGTTATTGCCTGTCCTAGCATAATGGCAAAATCATCTCTTAGCCAACCGTATACGAATAGTAGAAAGGAGGCCAATAAGCTGAGCTGCCAAAAAAGACGGGGGGTAAGTACTTTTTTATTTTTTTCCGAGATGATCCATTGAACGATCATTCTACTAGAGAAAAGTATCTGGGCCAAAAAGCCTATGCCATAAACCAACCAATTTGCCATTTAACCTATTTTCTCTACTTGGTAGTTAATATATTTTTTTTTCATCCATAAATAAGCGAAACAATCCATAAGCGGACCCAATAATCTATTCCACAACCCAAATTTTGCTGTTCCTGCCATGCGAGGGAAATGGCGAATAGGAATTTGAACGATAGATCCATTTTGCAAAAGGATCATGGCAGGTAAAAATCGATGTAAACCTTTGAACATGGGGATTCTTTTTGCAAAATCAGTTTTTATGACCTTTAGTGGGCAGCCGGTATCATCCATCCCGTCATGGGTGAATGCACGTCGGATACCATTGGCAATTAGGGAAGAGGCATTCTTAACAAAAGAATCTTTTCTATTAGACCTTACACCGGTAACTAGGTCATATGGCCCTATGTGCTCCAAGAGTAGGTTAAAGTCCTCTGGAGAGGTTTGCAAATCGGAGTCTATATATCCCAGCAAAGGGGTGTCCGTATGATCAAATCCGGCTTTGATAGCCGCACTAAGCCCTTTATTTTCTATAAACTTTATATAGGTGAAGGCTTCATTCCTATTACAAATATCTTCTATAAGTTGCTGACTGCCATCCTGTGAACCATCATTTACAAATAGTACCTTGGCTTTTTTGGAACAAATAGCCAAGTAGTCCTTCAGCTCCTTTTCAACTCGTTCCAAATTGTCTTCTTCATTGTAAACAGGAATAATTATAGTGAATTCGTAATTCATTCTTTAAAAGGATAAATGCTTTCGGATCTTATTTTGAAAGTCCAAAGATAATGAACTTTGTTTACCTATTGGGCATTGGTTTAAACCTCTTGTTTTTCATAAATGTAAAGCGGGGGCAGACCTTTGTTTTTAATCCATTTACCTGGTAAATAAAGGAATAGAGAGTGTCAAGGAGCATGTGTATATAGTTCTGTAACAGATAAATAGTAAAGGACTACGTTCCATTTAGACTTTATATCTGGTTTTTGGAAAGTTTTATCAATTTTTCCGCGGCTGTAAAGGGAGAGATTTTGCCGGCAACCACTTGCTTGGTCATTTTATCTAAATGGGGTTTAATCTGGTCGTTGTTGTAGAATTGTTGCTTTAGAAGGTCATCTATGGTCTGCAGCAGCCAATATTTGTTTTGTTGTCTTCTTTTTTTTGACAGGTGATCTCCCATTCTTTTAGGTTCTATGTAGGTCTGTATTAGCTTCCAAATATCTGCAATACCAGTTCCCTCCAGGGCCGAACAGCTGAGCACTTTTGTGGTCCATCCATTCTCCTTGGGAGGATAAAGGTGTACTGCCCGGGTAAATTCAGCTTTCGCCAATTGGGCTTGATCATAGTTATGGCCATCGGCTTTATTGATTACAATGGCATCTGCCATTTCCATTATTCCCCTTTTCATTCCCTGAAGCTCATCACCAGCGCCTGCCAATTGCAATAATAGAAAGAAGTCTACCATGCCGTGTACGGCCGTTTCACTTTGGCCAACGCCAACTGTTTCAACTAAAATAGTATCAAAACCTGCGGCTTCGCAAAGAATAATGGTTTCGCGGGTTTTTCGGGCTACGCCACCCAAGGAGAGTCCGGTAGGGGAGGGCCGGATATAGGCATTTGCATTCTTGACCAATTCCTGCATCCTGGTCTTATCGCCCATAATACTTCCTTTACTAATAGAACTGCTTGGGTCTACGGCCAAAACGGCCACCCTTCTTCCTTGTCCAATTAGGTGAGAACCGAAGCTTTCTATAAAGGTACTTTTTCCTACCCCTGGCACGCCTGTTATTCCAATTCGTAGGCTATTCCCACTGTGGGGCAAACAATTGTTTATAAGGGTATTGGATTTTTGAAAATGCTCTGTGCTCGTACTTTCCACAAGGGTGATTGCCCTTGCCAAAGCAGAGATATCCCCCTCTAGAATACCCTTATATAGTTCGGC
>JBFHGV010000148.1:0-7059 GCA_041582955.1 Arenibacter sp. | reverse complement strand
AGGCCTTTTGAGCTATTGGCCAGAAATAAGAAAATAACGAAGATCCATAGGAAATATGGAGATATTATAAATTATCAGCTGGATAAAAGTCAGCGCAAGGCCCCAGGCGAGTTACTGGCCCTTTTCAATTCTTCGGGTTATTTGGAAATAGCCATTTACAAAAGTGACCTGAATACCGTTGGTGGAGCCTCTACCCTATTGGGATTGGACTATAGGGATACGGTGATGATAAATTTCTCCTGAAAACAAATGAAAAATGTTGGTAAGAATTGTAAAACTGACCTTTAAAAAGGAAAATATTGCTAGTTTTGAGACCATCTTTGAAAAGAACAAAAGTAAAATTAGGCAGGCTGAAGGATGCTCCTTTTTAGAATTGTTGCAACACCAGGAGGATAAAAACATATTCTTTACCTACAGTTATTGGAATAGTAAGTCCGACTTGGAGAGGTACAGAAATACAGATTTTTTCAAAAAGCTGTGGAAGGAGACCAAGAGTCTATTTGATGACAAACCGGAAGCTTGGAGCCTAATTAAAAAAGAAACAATGAAATAACCAATATGGTCGCCATTTTTAAAAGAGAGATACAATCATTCTTTACCTCACCTATTGGCTACATGGTCATAGGGTTGTTTTTAGTGCTCAACGGTTTGTTCCTATGGGTTTTTAAGGGACCGTTCAATATTTTTGACTACGGCTTTGCCGATCTGGGCAATTTTTTCCTTTTGGCCCCTTGGGTCTTTCTCTTTTTGGTACCGGCCATAACGATGAGAAGTTTTTCGGAAGAGAAAAAATTGGGCACTTTAGAGTTACTTTTTATTAAGCCCATTACCTTATGGCAAACCGTACTGGGTAAATTTATGGGCTCATTTAGCCTGACCTTTATTGCCGTAGTTCCCACTTTACTGTATGCATACACTATATCCCAATTAGGCGTTATCCCTGGAAATTTAGACATGGGAATGGTAGTGGGGTCCTATTTCGGCCTATTATTTTTAATGGCCAGTTATACGGCCATAGGCTTATTTGCCTCTACACTATCCGAGAACCAAATCGTTGCCTTTATTACTGCTATGGTTCTCTGTTTCATTATGTTGTATGGTTTTGAGAGCTTGGCCACCATAATGCCATCCGGAAACACCATGATCTTTGTAAAAGAACTTGGAATGAAAGCACATTTTGAAAGCATAGCAAGAGGGGTATTGGATACCCGGGACATAATTTACTTTATTAGCCTTACCCTATTCTTTCTTTTTTTGACCCTTAACCAACTTAAACACCAAAATAGATAATGAAAAAAAGTTTGTTATCTATCTTAAAGGCCGTAGCCCTTTTGGTGATTCTGAATAGTATCGCCGCTTTTTTCTACACTAGAATAGACCTTACAGAAGACAGCCGTTATACCTTGTCACAAGCATCCTTACATTCGGTTCAGGAGTATAGTTCACCCGTTATAATCGATGTATTATTAAATGACAATCTTCCGCCTGAATTTGTGAAGCTAAAACTGGAGACCCAGCAATTGCTGGAAGAATTTGCTTCGGTAAACAACAATATAAAATTCAACTTTGTGAACCCCTTGGAGGGCAGTTCACAAATAGATGCCGTAATCACAGATTTACAGGGATTGGGCCTTACCCCTACCAATGTAACGGTAGAGCAAAACGGCAAGGTATCCCAAGAAATTATTTTTCCTTGGGCAATGGTCAATTACAATAACAACACGGTAAAGGTTCCGCTACTAAAAAACAAACTTGGTGCGAGCACGGAAGAACGGGTAAACAATTCCGTACAACATTTGGAATATGCTTTTGCGGATGCCTTTAGTAAATTGAATATAAAAGAAAAAAAGAAGATTGCCATTCTTAAGGGAAACGGAGAGTTGGAAGATATCTTTATGGCCGATTTTCTTACCACTATAAAAGACTACTATAATATTGGTGCCATTACCCTTGATTCGGTTTCCAAAAACCCTGAAAAGGTCTTGGAACAATTAAAAAGTTTTGATCTGGCCCTGATTGCCAAACCTACGGAAAGGTTTACGGATGAGGAAAAATTTGTTTTGGACCAATATATCGTAAACGGAGGGAAATCCTTATGGCTTATAGACAAGGTTAGTATGGAATTGGACAGTCTTTTTAATGAAAAAGGTTCTGCCATGGCAGTGTCCAGAGACCTTAACCTACAGGACTTTTTCTTTAGATTTGGCGTTCGTCTTAATCCCAATTTGGTGAACGACCTATACTTTACCCAAATAGTTTTAGCCAGTGGTGAAGGCAATAGTTCACAATACAATCCGGTACCATGGTTTTACCACCCCATGGTATTCTCCAAGAACAACCACCCAATAAATAACAATTTAGAGGCACTTAGGTTTCAATTTACAGGGAGTATGGATACCTTGGCCAATGAATATAAGAAGCAAGTGTTGTTAACGAGTTCTCCGCTGTCCAAAACAGAAGGGGTGCCAAGACAAATAAACCTTGATATCATCAACACCCCTCCTGACAAGGAACTTTATAAGGACGGTAATAACATTTTAGGGGTTTTAATCCAAGGCCCATTTAAATCCACTTACACCAACAGGGTTAAACCTATACCGCTAAAAAATATTGAAGACCAAGGACCGGAAAACAAAATGATAGTTATTTCGGACGGTGATCTTATAAAAAATCAGATCAGAAATGGCAGGCCGTTGGAATTAGGTTATGACAAATGGACAAATAACTACTTTGGAAACAAGGAATTCCTGATAAATTGCCTTAATTACCTCTTGGACGATACCGGACTTATAAACATTCGGAACAAGAAAGTTGCCATCCCATTTTTGGACGAAGAAAAAATTAACGAGCAAAAAACCAAATGGCAGCTTATTAATATTGGGCTTCCCCTAGTTTTGACCTTTATTTTCGGATTCATAATTAGCACTTATAGGAAGAAAAAATACGGGGTATAAGTGTTAATAAGTTTGTTTCCTTAAAAAGGACATTTAAAATATCTTTGTTTTGACTGTGATACAAGGAATATTGCGGATTCAAACAGTAGATGAAACGCTGTTTTAGGTTGTTCAACAATATAGATTCCTTAATAAAATTAAACTAATGAAATTTATAGTATCTAGCACTTATTTACTAAAACAACTCCAGGTATTGGGTGGGGTAATCAATAATAGCAATACCCTGCCTATTCTAGACAATTTTCTTTTCGATTTAAAACAGAAAGAGCTTACCGTTTCGGCTTCCGATCTGGAAACCACCATGAGTTCTGTTTTAGAAGTAGATTCTGACAATGAGGGCACCATTGCGGTTCCTGCCAAACTACTGTTGGATATCTTAAAAACCTTTCCTGAGCAGCCTCTAACCTTTGTTGTGGAAGACAATAATACGGTAGAGATCAGCTCTAACCATGGTAAATATGCCTTGGCCTATGCCGATGGAGCTGAATTTCCTAAATCGGTAGACCTGTCCAATCCTTCATCTACAACGGTGCTGGGAGATATATTGGCCACCGCTATCAACAAGACTATCTTTGCGGCCGGTAATGACGACTTAAGACCTGTAATGAGTGGTGTCTTTTTCCAGTTTTCTCCAGAGAGTTTAACGTTTGTGGCCACAGATGCCCATAAATTAGTGAAGTATCAACGTACAGACGTTACCGCTTCCAAAGTGGCCGAGTTCATCATGCCCAAAAAACCATTAAACCTTTTAAAAGGAATATTGGGAGGTAGCGAAACAGAAGTTCTGATAGAGTACAATGAAAGTAACGCCAAATTTACATTTGACAATACCGTTCTAATATGTAGGTTGATTGATGGGAAGTACCCCAACTATGAAGCGGTTATCCCAAAAGAAAACCCCAATAAACTTTCCATTACCAGAGGTCAGTTCTTAAGTTCTGTACGAAGGGTTTCCATATTCTCCAACAAGACTACCCACCAAATACGACTAAAGATAGCCGGTGCGGAATTAAATATTTCGGCAGAGGATGTAGATTATAGCAATAAAGCCGAAGAAAGATTGACCTGTTCGTATCAAGGTGATGATATGCAGATAGGATTCAATTCCAGGTTCTTGGTTGAGATGTTGAACAATCTTACCTCTGATGACGTACAATTGGAAATGAGCCTTCCCAATAGGGCCGGTATCCTTACCCCAATTGATGGTTTGGACGAGGGAGAAAATGTTACCATGTTGGTAATGCCCGTTATGTTGAACAGCTAGTTACAAAGATTGAACTTTTGAGTGGAATTAAAATACACCCCACACATTTACTATAAAAAAAGCCGTATTTCTTATGAAATATGGCTTTTTTGTTTCAACTATAATGAGAAATGTATCCTATCAAGACACAAATCCAATACTCAAGGGGTAATGAGGTTTTTCTCCATTGGACACCTTAATGGCATTGACAATAGGAAATACAACACAAAATATGGCCACCCCAATAATCCCCAATATCCCTAGACCAAAGACTAAAATCAGTGGAAGACATAGTAGCGCATATAAAAACATGCTTATTTGAAAATTAACGATAGACTTCCCATTTTCATCCATGTTCATAATAGTATCCTTTTGTGTGAGCCATAAGATCAAGGGCACAATAAACCCGCCACAACCCGTTATAAGATCCAATAACTGACTTAGATGGGTAAACACCAATAGTTGTTTGTTTTCTGTTTTCATGGGATGTTTATATTTGACTAATATTGAAAGTTCTATGAGTAAAATTTACAAGCTACATCTATGAGACTAAAAAATCAATTATTTGTTACATAGTACATTTTATATTAAGTCGCTCTCCGTAAAACTTCTATTGTTTTCTTTCCAGTTTTTCCAATTTCTCCCTATCGCTCTCTATCCCCTTTCTCATTTTATCAATTTTATTATTTAGTTTTTCTATTTCCATAGGCGACAATTTTCCTTTTTTCTCGTCCTTCTGCATTTTTTTCTGAATTCTTTCAATTTTTTTCTCGGATTTGGCAATAGACTTTCTCCTAGACTCTATGTCAGAGAAAATTTTATCCTGTTTTTTTAATTTGTTTTCGGCCTTTTTTTGTGCTTTTTCAAACTTCTTGGCCTCACTTTCCGCCTTATCTATTCTTTTTTGAATTTCTTTGGCTTCTTTGGCTTCACGAATATTTCTTGCCTTCTCAGTTTCCTCTGTATTTTCAACAGGAGCCGTAGGTACCTGAGGTTCTTGTGCCAAGTTCATTTGGCAGAAAAAACCCACTGCCAACAAGGAGATTATTTTTATTGATTTCATAAAGTAGTTTTTAGTTGAATTTTTTAGTTGAATGTTACATTACAACAGCTTTCAAAAGCGAGGTATACTTCTATGGGATTTAGGTCAATATTAAAATTATGCAATTTAACCGAACATAATAATGATTTAAATCATTGTTATCCATTTCCTAAAGCATAAATAAAGATTTTGAGTTATAGTATTGAACGTTGGATTTAGGATCGCACAAAAAAAGTGAACACCTCTCAATTTTCCCTCCTAATAGAGTTACAGCCGAGGTAGTTTCTATTGATGGTTGGGACGGCTTTGAAAATTATATATTGTATTTTTACGGTCAATTAACATATTATGATTACCAACGACAACATCATTGCCCTAGCCACACCATCAGGGGCTGGAGCTATTGCCATAATCCGTATCTCAGGGAAGGATGCCATTGCCTTGGCCGGTCCTTTTTTTAGATCGATACGTGGCAAGGACTTAAACAAACAAAAGAGCCATACCATTCATCTAGGACATATAGTTGAAAATGACAAAGTATTGGATGAGGTTTTGGTATCAATATTTAAAGGGCCGCACTCCTACACTGGTGAGGATGTTGTTGAAATATCCTGCCATGGTTCGCCTTATATCCAACAGCAGATTATACAGTTGTTCTTACGCAATGGGTGCCGAATGGCCAATGCCGGGGAATTTACACTACGTGCTTTTTTAAATGGCAAAATGGATTTGAGTCAGGCCGAAGCCGTGGCCGACCTTATTGCCTCCGATAACGAGGCAAGCCACCAAATAGCCATGCAGCAGATGCGTGGAGGCTTTAGCAATGAGATAAAAAAATTGCGGGACCAACTGTTAAACTTCGCCTCCTTGATGGAATTGGAGCTCGACTTCGCAGAGGAGGATGTAGAGTTTGCCGATAGAACGCAGTTTAAAAAACTTTTGACCAAAATACAACGGATCTTAAAACGACTAATAGATTCCTTTGCCGTGGGCAATGTTATTAAAAATGGCATTCCCATTGCAATAGTTGGAGAGCCCAATGTTGGCAAATCTACCTTACTCAATGCTTTGTTAAATGAAGAACGGGCCATTGTAAGTGATATTGCAGGAACCACTAGGGATTCCATTGAGGACGAAATCGTAATAGATGGTATAGGTTTCCGGTTTATAGATACCGCGGGAATTAGGGATACCCAGGATGTTGTAGAAAGTATTGGTATTAAAAAGACTTTTGAAAAAATAGAACAGGCCCAGGTAGTGGTACTGCTGGTCGATGGGTGGCAAATGGCCATGAATACAGCAAAATTGGAGTCTAGTATCAGGGAACTGGAAAAAATAAAAAGCAAATACCCTCAAAAACCCTTGGTGGTCATCGCCAACAAAATAGATAGGTTGGATAAGGATCAAATAGCAACCCTCCAATCACAGATCACGGATCTCTTCCTGCTATCGGCCAAAACGGGCAAAGGGGTGGAAACCTTAAAATCGCGCTTATTGGAATTTGTGAATACTGGAGCCTTGCGCAACAGTAATGCCATTGTAACCAATACCCGGCACTACAATTCACTATTAAAAGCACTGGAGGAGATAGAGAAAGTCCAATTTGGAATGGAGGAGGACACTCCCAGCGACCTATTGGCCATAGATGTCCGGGAAGCTCTTTACCATTTAGGCGAAATTACGGGACAAGTGACCAATGACGAGTTGTTGGGGAACATCTTTGCTAATTTCTGTATCGGCAAATAGACAGTGGATTCATATGATATCATATGGTTGCAAATGACTGTAAATCAAATGATTGTTGATAACTCTATAGATTT
>JBFHGV010000147.1:0-7176 GCA_041582955.1 Arenibacter sp. | reverse complement strand
TAAACCCTTTTTCGGTAATATTGCAGGCCGTCTGCATTATGGCAATTTCCTCCGGTTCCTTTACCCCTCTTAACTCTTGAAGAATAGTACTGCTTTTGGCCCATTTGTGCGCTGGAAAATTTTGTTTGCAACGAATGATGAACCTATCTTCCCGTGTTTGGGTCTCAACTGTCTGCCTGTAATGTTCATTGGTGTTGAAGTAGATCGTATCTACTTCCGTCATAAGATCGAAGAAGGTTTTGTCAAAATCGCTCAACCAGTACACGGTTTCAATGCCCGAAACTTCCGTGGCCTTTTCCTTGGTCAATTTCTCCCCTTCCCACACGGCAATATGGTCATTGGTCTCCCTAACGAACAGTATTTCCCGATGTTTTTTGTCTGCAGCATCTGGGAACAACAAAAGAATGGTCTCTTCTTGGTCCGCACCACTTAAATAAAACAAATCCCTATTCTGCTCAAAGGGCAGGGTACTATCGGCCCCAATTGGATATAGATCGTTGGAATTAAAAACCGCAATGCTATTGGGCTGCATCCTGTCCATAAATTTCTTACGGTTCTTAATAAATAAGCTATTGTCTATTTGCTGATATTTCATGTTTTTACTTTTGCCGTAAAATTAAGAAATAGGAAATGCAATAACCACTAAGCGTTAAATGAATTTTAAAACCGCCTTCCCCATGCTTTAAAATGCCAAAATAAGCTATCTTCGTACTTGCACTTTTTTTATGCAAATACATTATCCAAACCTGTTTTTCTGCCTTACAAATCGGCATTATTATGACCAAAAATTTCTTTTTTTTCTTTGTTGCACTATGCTCCCTGAGCCATGCGCAACTAAAAAAATCTTCTCTTAACACCCAAGATTATTTTAACCTGGTCCGTAGCAATTTAACGGGAGAATTGGCCTATAAGACCACTGCCTTTGCAGAACAATATTGGCGGGTAGTTGGGAATGAAGGTTTTAACAAGACCATCCATCATTTAGCCTCCCATTTGGAAGCAGCCGGTTTTGTTCAGGAAGAAAAGGCCTCCCAAGCAGATAGGTTTACTTATAGAATAGAAAGAAGACCCCTGCAACAGCCCACTTGGGAAATTTTGGATGCATCGGTTTTTTTAAACAACAGCCCTGAGCCCCTGCTCCGTTACGGGTCTAACAGGAATATGGTATATCTCAACTCGGCCTCCACCCCCAAGAACGGAGCTATTGGAGAGCTTGTTTATGTAAAGAACATAACGGACCTACAAAGGGTTTCGGTAAAAGGAAAAATAATATTCACCGAAAGCAACGCCCAAGAAATGTACAAAGTAGGTGTCCTAAAACAAGGGGCCTTGGGACTAATGAGCTACGATAACCCCAGCTACCTACAACCTAAAAAAAACAGTACTTCCATTCAATTTAGGAGCCTAGATTACAGCCCCAACAACCGTTGGGGCATAGCCCTTTCCTTCCAAGCCAAGGAAACCCTGATGACGGCATTGAGAAAGGGACCAGTATACGCAACAGTAAAGATAGCCACCAAATTATACCCCTCTGAAGAATTAACCTTGGTAGCCGATATTAAAGGCGCCAAATTACCCGATGAACGCCTGGTATTCAGTGCCCATGTACAGGAACCTGGCGCCAATGACAACGCTAGCGGTACAGGTGCACAATTGGAAATGGCCTCGGTCTTGGCCCAACTCTTAAAAGCAGGTTCCCTGAATGCCAACAGAAGTATCACCTTCCTCTGGGGCGATGAAATTATAGCCACCCAAAGATACATTGAGGATAACAAAAAAAGGGCCGCTGGGATCAAATGGGGCCTAAGCTTGGATATGGTGGGAGAAAACACCGCCATTACCGGAGGTTCTTTTCTAATAGAAAAAATGCCAGACCCCAGCGCAATTTGGACAAGGGGAAAAGACAAGCATACTGAATGGGGAGGCAGGACACTCACTTTGGAGGAAATGCAACCCCATTACCTAAACGACTTTACCCTCCATATTTTTAAAAACCAGGCCAAGTTTGCCAACTGGACGGTGAACAGTAATCCCTATGAGGGCGGTAGTGACCACAGTCCGTTTCTAAAAGCGAATATTCCGGGTCTATTATTTTGGCATTTTACCGATCAGTTTTACCATACGGACAACGACAGACTGGACAAAGTATCCCGTGAAACCCTAAAGAACGTAGGTACTGCTGCTCTTGCCACTGCGCTAACACTGGTAAACGGGGACAGCTTCACGGCAATGGACATTATTGATATTGTAAAAGATGCCGGTACAAACCGACTCGCAGATGAGTTTTTGATCAGTGAAAAACAACTTAGAACAGGAAAACTGGCCAAAGACGAAGTATCCATTCTGCAGGCATGGGGAAATTGGTACCTAAAGGCAATAGCCGCAACCAGGGAATTGGCCACCGCCGAAAACAACAAAGTTTTGGACAAAGCCATTTTAGAGGCTCAAAACGTGATTGAATCCCAAACCAAAATTTTTGTTGCCGAACTGGAAAAATAATGTGATTAGTTACCGCAAAAAATAAATGTTTACATAAGATAGCGGAGAAATTCCCTATAGGATGTCTTAGCAAATATGCCGTGATCCCGTAAACCAACCCCATATACAGGGCATCTCTTGCCAATGGTATGGAAATATGGAATACCAAATTAGAACAGCAGACAGGTCTTGATGGCGAAAAGCCCTTTACCTAACACCCATACGCTGAGAACAAGGGAATTAGACCAGAGATGTAAGAGGGATACACTAAACAGCGATAGGAAGACAAAAGAAAGCCGAAATGTCCTTCTTTGCAACTTTCTTTAAATTGGTTCTAAATATGGCATATAATCTCAACAAAGTTTGTTAATAAATGCATTCTAGAGTAAATTTGTATGCAAAACAAATAACTAATGAGTGGATTTTTAAACTCTTCAATAGGCAGAAAGTATACCATGGCTCTTTCGGCCTTTTTCTTAATGATCTTTATCCTTCAACACTTTGCCATAAACATCCTTTCTGTTTTTAGTGCGGATACCTTTAATGAAACCTCCCATTTTATGGGCACCAATCCGCTGATACAGTATGCACTTCAGCCAGTATTGTTGTTTGGGGTCATTTATCATTTTGTTATGGGCTTTATCTTGGAAATAAAGAACAGGAATGCCCGTACCGTAAAATACGTAAGAAATAACGGAGCGGCCAATTCTACTTGGATGAGTAGGAATATGATCTGGAGCGGTGGCTTTATACTTGTATTCCTGATTATCCACTTTTTGGATTTCTGGTTTCCCGAAATCAATACCAAGTACATTCAGGGCGATATGTCTGGTTTGCTTGCCGACGGCGAAGGGTACAGGTATTACGAAGAACTCACCCATAAATTCGCCCCAATTTGGAGGGTGGCATTATACTGTATAGGGTTTATTTTTCTTTCCCTTCACTTGCTGCACGGATTCAGTTCCGCTTTCCAATCGGTAGGTGCCAACAATAAATACACCAAAGGCTTAAAAGGATTTGGAAAGGCCTATGCAATTTTAATCCCCTTAGGGTTTATCTTTATTGCGCTTTTTCACCATTTCAACCATTAATATAACACTACAACTCTATGTCTGTATTGGATTCTAAAGTACCTAAAGGGCCGTTAAAGGATAAATGGACCGACTATAAAAATCATATCGATTTAGTAAACCCTGCGAATAAGCGTAATATAGATGTTATTATTGTTGGTACTGGTTTAGCAGGAGGATCGGCTGCGGCCACCTTGGCAGAACTGGGGTATAACGTAAAAGCATTTTGTTACCAGGATTCCCCACGTAGAGCGCATTCCATTGCGGCACAAGGGGGCATCAATGCTGCAAAAAATTACCAAGGTGATGGGGATTCCATCTATAGATTGTTCTATGACACTGTAAAAGGAGGGGATTACCGTTCACGTGAGGCCAACGTATATCGCTTGGCTGAGGTATCGGCCAATATTATAGACCAATGTGTGGCACAGGGAGTTCCTTTTGCCCGTGATTATGGTGGACAATTGGACAACCGTTCCTTTGGAGGGGTATTGGTATCCCGAACTTTTTATGCCAAAGGGCAAACCGGCCAGCAATTATTATTGGGAGCCTATTCTGCCATGAACCGGCAAATAGCCCGAGGTAAGATACAGATGTTCAATCGCCATGAAATGTTAGACGTGGTAAAGGTGAACGGAAAAGCACGTGGTATAATAGCCCGTAATTTGGTTACCGGTGAAATAGAACGTCATTCTGCACATGCCGTGGTAATTGCTTCGGGAGGCTACGGGAACGTATACTTCCTATCTACCAATGCCATGGGATCCAATGCTACGGCCGCTTGGAAAATTCATAAAAAGGGAGCATTTTTTGCCAATCCATGCTACACACAGATCCACCCTACCTGTATTCCGCGTTCGGGGGACTATCAATCAAAATTAACATTGATGTCAGAATCCCTGCGTAATGACGGACGTATATGGGTACCCAAGAAAATGGAAGATGTCTTAGCCATTAGGGAAGGTAAATTAAAGCCTACACAAATTGCCGAAGAAGATAGAGATTACTACTTGGAGAGAAGATATCCTGCCTTTGGTAACCTAGTCCCTAGGGATGTAGCTTCAAGAGCTGCCAAGGAACGATGTGATGCCGGATATGGTGTTAACGCCACAGGTGAAGCCGTTTACTTGGACTTTAAATCGGCCATAGAACGCTACGGGAACGAGCAAGCCAAATTACATGGTCTAAACAACCCTAGCAAAGAAAAGATTACAGAATTGGGCGAAGGCATTGTACGAGCCAAATACGGGAACCTTTTCCAGATGTACGAGAAAATTGTAGATCAGGATCCCTATAAGACCCCTATGATGATTTACCCGGCTACCCATTATACTATGGGAGGGGTTTGGGTAGATTACAACTTAATGACCACAGTGGAGGGATTATACTGTATTGGAGAGGCCAATTTCTCCGATCACGGTGCAAACCGTTTGGGAGCTTCGGCACTAATGCAAGGTTTGGCCGATGGTTACTTTGTACTACCGTATACCATAGGTGATTATTTATCCAACGAAATACGTACAGGGAAAATCCCTACCGACACTCCGGAGTTTGAAGAAGCTGAAAAAGCGGTTACCGATCAGATAAATTTCTTTATCAACAACAAAGGGTCCCATTCCGTGGATTACTTCCACAAAAAATTAGGTAAGATTATGTGGGACAAATGTGGAATGTCTAGAAATGCAGCCGGACTAAAGGAGGCCATGAGCGAAATAAAAGCCGTCCGAGAAGAATTCTACAAGGAGGTAAATGTTCCTGGTTCTGCCAATGAAATGAACCCTGAACTGGAAAAAGCCGGTCGTGTGGCCGATTTTCTGGAACTCGGGGAATTATTTGCCAAAGACGCTCTTATGCGCGAGGAATCCTGTGGTGGACATTTCCGTGAGGAATCCGTGGAACTGGATGGCGAGCAAAAAGGAGAGGCCAAACGTAACGATGCCGATTTTGCCTATGTGTCCGCTTGGGAATACAAAGGGGAACCCGCTGATGCCGTCCTACATAAAGAGCAATTGGAGTTTAAGGATATAGAATTAAAACAACGAAGTTATAAATAGATGTTATAGAAGAAAAAAGAATAGAGAAAAAAGACTAAATGGGTTTTCGGAAAAGACACAACTATAGAAATCTGAAAATCTGGCAGTTGGGATTAGGAATTGCAAATGACATTTCAGATATTTTGGAGGAGTTTCCAAAGCACGAAAAATTTGATTTAAGTCATCAATTGAGCCGTTGCTCAATTTCCATGCCCAGCAATATAGCTGAAGGATCAGCAAGAACAGATAAGTCGTTTTCATATTTTTTAGATATTTCTTTAGGCTCATCATTTGAACTTGGTACACAATTATTAGTTGCACACCATAGGACATATATTGACAAACAAACATTAGAAAAGTTAGAAGAAAAAAATGAGGAATTCCAAAAAATGACAAGGGGGTTCCAAAATAGTTTACATTGATAAAAGAGTCTTTTTTCCTATCTCTTATTTCTGTAGTCACTCAATATACATTGATAATAAACTTAATTATGAAGTTTCCGAAAGGAGCTTATTATTAAAAAGAAGAATATGAATCTTACACTAAAAATTTGGAGACAAAAGGGACCACAGGACAAGGGTAAAATGGTTGACTATAAGGTCACCGACATCTCGGAACATATGTCCTTTCTTGAAATGATGGATGTTTTGAACGAGCAGCTTATAAACCAAGGCGAAGAGCCTGTTGCCTTTGACCATGACTGTCGCGAAGGGATTTGCGGGATGTGTTCTATGTACATCAATGGGGAAGCACACGGCCCGGACAGAGGGGTTACCACCTGTCAATTGCACATGCGCATGTTCAAGGACGGCGACACCATTACCATAGAACCTTTTAGGGCCAAAGCATTTCCTGTAATAAAGGATTTAGTGGTAGACAGAACCTCTTTTGACCGTATACAGCACGCAGGTGGATTTATCTCCGTAAACACTTCCGGAAATACACAGGATGCCAATGCCATTCTAATTGACAAACACGATGCCGATGAAGCCATGGACGCCGCCACCTGTATTGGTTGTGGGGCTTGTGTGGCAAGTTGCAAAAACTCTTCCGCCATGTTGTTTGTAGGGGCCAAAGTATCCCAGTACGCATTATTGCCCCAAGGAAGGGTTGAAGCTACGGACAGGGTTCAGAATATGGTAGCGCAAATGGACCTGGAAGGTTTTGGAAATTGTACCAATACCGGTGCTTGTGAAGTGGAGTGCCCCAAGGGTATTTCACTAGAGAATATCGCTCGCCTCAATCGTGAGTATCTGGGAGCAAAGATTACATCGAGTGCAATGTAATTATTGCTACCAATAATGATATATACAAGAAAAGCCGCCCATTAGGCGGCTTTTCTTGTATATACATTGAATGAAAGATTCTCTGAAAGTGAGCTCGATTACTTCTTGGCAGTAGAGTCTTTCTTTGCCTCTCCGGTTTTACCTTTCTTTGCCTGGTATTCCTTGTTCAGGCCATCAATCATTTTCTGAGTGATGTTAAGAGTAGAGTCAGCAAACAGGATTCCGCCGCCCTTAGTGTAACCCAATACATACTCGTACTTATTGTCTTTGTTGTACTTTTCGATGTAGGCGTAGATCAGGTCGTACAAT
>JBFHGV010000146.1:0-7187 GCA_041582955.1 Arenibacter sp. | reverse complement strand
GCCTCCCCAGTTAATACCTTCCACTACATACCTATCCAAAGGAACTTTGGCCCCTTTTATAACGGCCGTATCTTTTTGCTTAAACGTAATAGAGACTTCCCCCCTTGGCAATGTCTTAAGACTTCCTTTTATTTCATTATCAAAATAATAATGGTACAACATCATCTCCATTGCGGCAGGGATATTGCTATGCAATGGGAAAAAATCCCCTGTATTGGCTGTCTTTAGTACATCATGGTTGAGCTCCCAAGTATAGACAGAGTCTGGGGTAACCTCCACTTTTAGGTAATTGGTGGTGTCCTTGCCCTTTATTCGCCTATTCCCAAAGTAATTGGGTCTTAAATCCAGGTCCAAATGCATCTCTGATTCTACCCCTGTTATTCGGCCTCTTTCATTTTCTCCTTGAAAAGACTTAACTATGATAGAATCTTTATTTGAAGTTATGGAATAGGTTTCTTCCCCGATTAAGGATTGTCTTCTGTAGACCAAGAAGGCACCTTCCTCATTAATATTTTGCCACTTGGAAGGCGTAGTTGAACATCCGCATACCAATGCTAAAAATGATACTTTTAATATGGATCTTAATTTCATGGTAAATAATTATTTGGAATTATTAATTGCCTTTTTTCTTTTGGTTAAAATAATATTGGTTCAATTCATCGGAATTGCTTTCAATAATGTCCAGTCTCCCATCCCCATTTAAGTCTGAAGTCAGAATATCATAGGTGTTAAAATTTTCATCATTTAATTTTATGGCCTCCCAACTTTTGCCCTTTCCTTTATTTATAAAAACCATATTGGGTTGATCATAGTTGCCTATTACAATATCTAGTTCACCATCCAAATCCATATCTCCCAAGTTCACAGCAAACGAATTGCTATTACGGGCATCGTAAACCACACGCTCTGTATAACTAAGTTTTTCATCTCCGAAATAAATAACATTTGGGGCCCCAATATTGGCAGTGATAATATCTAAGTAGCCATCGTGGTTTAAATCGGCTATGGCTACAGATCTAGTGCTGTCCTTCCCGGTCCCAAATCCAATTTTTGTATTAAAATTTAAGTTACCGTCATTAAGATATATGGCATTTTGCTCTCCATCAGGTGTCTTATTGCGTTCGCTTTCCCTGTTGGCCAACACCAAATCCATATGACCATCACCGTTCATATCTGCTACCTCTACATCTATGGTAGAATCGTTTTTAGTTCCAAAACCTATTGACGGGGCAAAATTTCCTTTACCATCGTTTAGGCAAATTTCATTTTCCCGCCCTCTATTGGTGATTAAAATATCAGCGTCGCCATCTTGATCTATATCAGCAACAATAATATTTCTGGTGGGGGCGTATGCTATACCAAAGCGGGGGCCTTTGGTAAAATTCCCTTTACCATCATTGATAAAAATATAGTTTGGGGCCATATCGTTACCCACGGCTATATCCAAATCGCCATCATTGTCAAAATCGGCCAATTCCGTAGAATAACTGGTTTCGCTTTCATCGCCCAATAGTTTTGCAACCGTAAAAATTCCACGTCCATCATTTATAAAAATTCTATTCTGGCCAGGCCAATGTCTTCCGTTGGCAACAACAAGGTCTATATCGCCATCTGCATCTATATCTCCAGCACCTATAGAAGCGGTTCTTTCTTTGAGTATCCCCAGTATAAGTCGCCCACTGGATTTAAATTCCACTGATTGTGAATACATAGAGATCATACAACTCGAGAAAAAGGAAAGAATAATGTATTTCATGTTTTTTTTTTGATGTTAGTTAGATTACCATTCAATGCCAATAAGTAGCCTATAGCTTATTTATAGACATATAATGACTGTTTATTTTTCTATTTAAAGTGTTTTATTCCTCTAGATTCATACAACTCATCGGCATAGAACAGCTTACCGTCTTTCATGGTCCATTCTACCCGGCGTATGTCACTTATATTGTCTACCGGATTACCGTCTACCAATACTAGGTCCGCTCTTTTGCCCACGGTTATGGAACCGTATAAATCTGCTACTCCTGTTATTTGGGCCGCTTTTATGGTTGCCAATTTTAATACCTCATGCGCAGGAATACCGGCCTCTACATATAGTTCCAACTCACGATGGTATAAAAATCCAGGAAGTCCGTCTGTACCGGGAACTATGGCTACATCTTTTTGGAACAAATCATAAATTACGGCCAACATTTTGTCATAGCTAGCTTTATACCTTTGCAGTTTTTCACCTTCATTGGGCATACCTCCTGCGTAAAAACTACGCTTGTAAATAATGGGAAACCTATCTTCTACCATTCTATAAGTAGGACTTACATCCCCTTTTTGGGCAAGAAACTTGTTTTCAAAAATAGCAGCTGTTGGGTCTATCAGGATATTTTTGTTATGCAGAAGGTCAACAAAATCCACGTACTCCTTAGAGTTAAGATCAAGGTCGGCACCATATTGCGCAGGCATGCTGAACCGCAATGGTGTTCTGGTATCTATGGTATCCGACAAGAAGTTAAGGAACAGCATGTTAATATGCTGAATTTCATTATACCCTTGGTTTATGGCTTGCTTGGCATTCATAAAGGCCGGGATATGTCCACTTACCCTCATCCCAAGTTCATGTGCCTTTTTTGTTAAAGGCGCCACCCATTCCGGTTTAATGGAACTGTATAATTTTATCTGCTGATACCCTAAACGTTTATAGTCTTGGATCTCGGCCAATCCTTCCTCCAGACTCTCAATTACATTCCTTTGATTGGCAAACGGTCCTGGGCCATCTATTATACCACAGAAGGTTACGATGTGCGGACCCAGAATATCATTGTTCTCAAACTGTTCGGCCAATCCTTTTAAATGCTTATTGTTTGCCAGATCGCGTACTGCGGTAACACCGCCTGCAAGGTGCAATATCCCTCTAAATTTATCATTGTGGGTATGCATATCAAACATTCCCGGCATAAGTGTTTTGCCACTTCCATCCATCAAGGTGGCATCCTTGTCTACCTCCATTTCTCCAGTGCCGTGAATGGCCTTGATCAATTTTCCTTCTACAAGAACATCCTGATTAAAAAGCAATGATCCCGATTCTGTAAATACATTTACATTCTGGATTACAACCTTATTTACCTTATGCGTTAGCGCTTTGGCAATTGCTATCAGGCTTTCATCTTCAATACCGTCCTGTATACCCTTCATCTCCAGACGTAGGGAACTAAAATCGGTTCTAATGATATGCAGGTTACCCGATATTTTAGCTATCATCTCATCACCTAGCATCCATATATAAATAGGGTTTAGATCCAAGCCTTTTATGGCCAAAAGTTCTACTGATGCTCCATTAGAGAGTTCTAAGGGGGTTTTGTTTATTAATTCGGCTTCTCCTTTGGGGTACAACGCCACTTTCCCTGTTTCGGATTTTAAAGCGAGCTGGGCAAGAATTTCGTAGACCGCCGGTGAGCCATCAAAACGAAAATAGAGCTTATCCCCTTTGAAGTCGCCCGTGGAAGTGCCCATCAAGTTCTGAGCTATGGCAGTACCTGCTTTGCTCGAAAAATTTTCCTCTATGGAAACTTTGGAGTAGTTGATCCCTTTTACGGTTTGGGCCACTATAAAATTATCCTCGTTAAGGGAGAGGACCTCTTTATATTCAGGGCCCCGGCCTCTATCTGTGTAGGTGTAATAAAACTCGAAGCCATTGTCCTTAGTCTTCCATTTTTCATAGGTCCCGGCCAGACTTTCCCGAAACACTACATCATAAATGGTCTTTTCCGGCCCGTTCGCATCTAACTTATTCCCCTCTTTGCAGGAGGTAATTAAGCCGATTGCTGAAAAAAGTATAAGGATAGCGTATTTCATAATTAAAGATAAAAGGGCAATGGGGTTGATTTAATTTTTTAAGCGTAATAGCAGTTTATCAGGGCTTTAGGGTTTCATTATAAAAGCGAAGCCAGTTTTGACCCAATATTTTTTCAATATCACCAGTACTATATCCTCTTTTATCCAAAAGTCTGGCAACGTGACGAAAACGATCTGGAGTATCCAGTTCAGGAATCCACGGTGGCCACTGCACCTTATAGGAGGGCTTAAAACGTGTAAGTCGCGGCACATACCAATTTTCCCGGGTTGCCCCAGATGCTTCCAATCCTTCAATAGCAAAGTCGGACGCCAAACCTACATGGTCTATTCCACCAACCTTAACCGCATGATCTATATGATCAACATATGTTTCCAAGGTGGTTTCCGTTCCAAGATTGGGCCCAATCATATAGCCCAGACAAATAATGCCCATAATACCGCCCTTATCGGCCATGGCACGTATCTGTGCATCAGTTTTTGCACGGGGGTGGTTCCTGTGCAAGGCCTCGCACATAGAATGATTTATGGAAACAGGGGATTTACTGTGTGCAATGCCCTCAATGGTAGTTTGTTCACCGCAGTGGGATAAATCTATAATGATTCCCAACTCATTCATACGATCAACCACCTCAAGACCAAAATCTGACAAGCCACAATTTGTTCTTTCTGTACTTCCGTCACCTAATAAATTTCGTTCATTATAGGTTAATTGCATCCAGCGCATTCCGGCCTCATATAGGACATCCAAATTTTTTATGGATTTTCCCACCATGGTAGCATTCTGGAACCCTAACATAGCGGCAACCTTACCTTCTTTCTTGGCCTGGATATAATCTTGGCTACTGGTAGCGAGCATTAGTTGGTCTGGGTTCTCCTCAATGATCTTTTGCCAAGACTTTAGGTTTTTAAGTCCTTTGGACAGATCCCCGGATTCTACAGAAACATTGAAGCCAGTGTAACCTGATTGGGCAAGGGCCTTAAAGGATTCCTTATTCCAGTTACGTCCAATAATAAGTCCGTCATTTACTATGGCATTTTTGTAGAGTTCTTCAATTTTATCATTTTGAAGATGGGAAAGTAATTCGGCCGATTTCTCGGAATTGGAATCAAGGGATTCCAATATTGAAGATAGTGCATGTAGGGACTGCCCAGGTAAAAGGGCCCCTAGCGATAGTATTTTAACTAAATTTCTTCGATTTGATATCATAGTAATCCATTTTAATTGAAATTGTATGCTGTGCTGATATAGCATACCCCAAGCCTATATGATTGTAAAAATCAAGGCTTATTATTCTTTAATCCTTGTACACACATTGGGAGTACAGTGTAGCATTCCCAATGTGTACAACAAGAATTTCACCCTTAGTTATTGGTTAATAACCAGGATTTTGTGTGATATTTGGATTAACATCGGTCTCATTCTGAGGTATTGGTAAGATATTGGTGTCATCACCATAAGGTATAAAGCATATACTTGCGGTACATTCAGTTCTAACAATATCTTTCTTTCTTCTCATTAGATCCCAAAGTCTTTGCCCTTCAAAGCATAGCTCCAACCTTCTTTCCTGCATTATTTCATCTATAAGCGATTCTCCAGAAACCGTAATATTTAGTGCAGTTGGCAGTGCTCTTTGGCGAACCATATCCAGGTCTTCCTGAGCTCCTGAAATATTGGTTCCTATTTCCGCTCTGGCTTCGGCCCTAATTAAGTACACCTCTGCCAAACGCATCACCTTTGTATTATTGTAGCCCAGTACATTGGGATACTTATCTACTCTATAGGGCGCATAGTCTCCTGCTAAAAGCGGGTCTTCCTTAAAAACTTGCAGTCTAGCGTCAGCATCATCATACAAGGATACCACGTCATTGGATGGCAAATAATCACCAAAACCTTCTACCACATACATTGAGGCAATACTGTTGCCCCCTTGGTTATCAGACTCGGTCATAGAGATTTCAAATATGGATTCGGAGTTGTTATCCTGGGTCCATAGCGTTAAATAATCGGCATTGTCCACCAAACTATAACCTGCCTCAATAACGTCGGTAGCCATTGCTTCGGCATTTGCCCAGTCTTCCTTGTACAAGTAAACTCTGGACAACAATGCCTTGACCGATGTAGCGGATAAGGTGTTGGAGTTTCCGCTTCTAGACGTATCGTCCATTAGGGTAATGGCCGTGGTCATATCAGAAATTATTTGATCATAAACTTCCTTTACGGTATTTCTTTCCGGCTCCAAGGTTGGATCGAACTCAAGAATTAACGGCACCCCTAAATGGCTTGCATCAGCAGTGTACGTATAATGCTGTGCGAAAAGTTTTACCAAATCAAAATAAACCAAACCTCTTAAAGCATAGGCTTCACCCAGAATATGGTCTTTTTCATCCTGTGATGCAGCAGTGACCTCTATGTCTGAATTGATAATATTATTCAGTGCGTTATTGGCAAAATACATACCTGTCCATAGAGCACTTGCCTGGGCGTCCGATACACTTTGTACGTGTTGTGCATAATCTACAATCCTATTGGCCTGTTCATTCTGCTTTACATCATCGGCCATAACGTCCGGTATCAAAAACATATACCTACCATAGTAATATGCCCCTGAAATTTCGTTATATACCCCGGTGATAGAGGTCTCTAGATCTTCTAAATTTGTTATGGCTTCCTCATCAGAAACTGCATCCTGAGGGCTAATGTCCAAAAATGATTCTGAGCATGACATGAAAAGCCCTATCAGCATCAATAATATTATTTTATTATAATTTTTCATAAGTCTTTTTTTAATTTACAATTGAATATCTAAGCCTAAAGAAATGGTTTTCATTGCTGGGGTCAACCCACTGTAGCTCCCGTTTATGGCCTGCTCTGGATCTATATACAAATCTTTCTCTTTTGTAAACGTCAAAATATTGGTACCTCTGGCATACATCCTAATTGAATTAAGCTTCAAGTATGATGTAATTTTTTCTGGAAAATTGTAGGCAAAAGTCAAATCTTTTAAACGGATATAACTTCCATCATAAAGCCATCTTGAAACATTGGCCTGGTTACTTCCAGATTGTCCTCCCCAAACAAATTTAGGAAACAAGGCATCGGTCTTTCCTTCAACCCATCGGTTTTCAAATAAATAGGTAGCGGTACTTCTGGGTGCTAGCCTACCATCACCCAAGGATCCCCTTGCCCTACTGTCAAAGAGGTAGTTACCATAGGAGTACATAAAGTTGGCGCCTAAACTAAAGCCCTTATAAGAAAAAGAAGTGTTAAATCCTCCAAAGAAATCCGGTGTGGCAGACTTTCCAACCATAAAACGCTCCGCATCTCCAATGTCATTGGTTAT
>JBFHGV010000145.1:0-7237 GCA_041582955.1 Arenibacter sp. | reverse complement strand
TACTTTTACATAATCCACAAAATTTCCTTCAGTCATTGTTCTAGTCTATTATTTACGGTCTACTCCAACATACCTCTTAGTGTTTCCGGACCACAAAAGTCCATCTACAACCAAAAAGGCCACGTATATGATACGCTATTAAAGCTTGGGCAAGGGCCACATTTAGCCCTATTATCCCAGCATTAAACTGCTTGAAGTTCCTCTATGACCTTTGCCAAGCGGCTTGTAATATCCTCTATGGAACCAATTCCATTTACGCTATGGAATTTTCCTTGATCTTCATAGTAGTCTTTTAGAGGAGCAGTTTTTTCGTTATACTCCGTGAAGCGGTTACGTATCTTGGCTTCGTCCTGATCATCCGATCTTCCACTTACCTTTCCACGTTCCAACAGTCGTTCTATCAGCACCTCATCATTGGCCTCCAAGGCTATGGTTGCATCTATCCTCATTTCTTTGGTCACCAAGAAATTGTCCAAGGCTTTGGCCTGTGCCGTAGTTCTCGGAAAGCCGTCAAAAATAAAACCACTGGCATCGGCATTTTTTTCTACCTCGTCCTGGAGCATTTTAATGGTTACCTCGTCGGGTACCAATTCTCCTTTATCTATATACGATTTAGCCAAATTGCCCAGTTCGGTACCATTTTTAATGTTATATCTAAAGACATCTCCCGTAGAAATATGTTTTAAATTGTATTTCTCCTTTAAAAATGACGCCTGAGTACCCTTTCCGGCACCAGGTTTCCCGAACAAAACTAGGTTGATCATGTGCTTTTGGTTTAGTTGATATACTTCTCTTAAATTTCTTCCCAATTCATTATAATCCAGTCCATAGCCTACAATAAACCTATCTTCTATCTTCATTCCAAAATAATCAATATCGTATTCCCCATTGTATACCTCGGATTTATAAAATAAGGTGGCCACCTTAAATTCTTTTACGTTGGTATTGGAAAACAGATCGATTAATTTTTTTACCGTCCTCCCCGTATCAATAATATCCTCTAGAATAATAACACTTCTACCCTCTATATTATCGGGAACATCCAAAAGAGTTTCCACGATTCCCGTAGAGGTGAGTCCCTGATAGGAACTTAAGCGTACAAAGGAAACTTCACAGGGGTGTTGGTATGCCTTTAAAAAATCGGACACGAACATAAAAGCCCCGTTGAGAACACCCACAAAAATGGGGGTCTCCCTTTTATAGTCCACAGCAACTTGATCCGCAATTCGTTTAATTGCGGCCATTATTTCACCTTCACTAATAAAAGGTTTAAAATATTTGTCGTGTAGCTTTATCAAGGCTGTCTTTTTTATAATAAATTCAAGATGCCAAATATAGCACTTTGATTTCTCTTTTTTAGCGGTCTAAGCCCAGTTTCTAAGATTTAGCTGTATTTTTGTCCATAATTTACAATCTACATAATACAAGTTAATCATTTCCAATGAACTATTTTTCTTCTGAATTTAAACTAGGAATACTAGGAGGCGGTCAATTAGGTAAAATGCTTTTGTATGAAACCAGAAAATTTGACATCCATACCAAAGTAATGGACCCCTCAGATGAAGCTCCTTCCAAAATTGCCTGCAATGAGTTCTTTCAGGGCGACTTAATGGATTATGATGCGGTATACGCCCTAGGAAAAAAAGTAGACCTACTTACCATAGAAATAGAAAATGTAAACCTGGATGCACTGGAAAAACTGGAGGATGAAGGGTTAAAAGTCTACCCCCCTACCTCTGCACTGCGTATTATCCAGAACAAAGCAAAACAAAAATTGTTCTATATAGACAACAATATCCCAACTGCTGATTTTCAACGTTTCGCCTATAAGAGCGAAATAGAGGACAGCATTACCAATGGCGGCATTGGATTTCCTTTTATTTGGAAAGCCACACAATTTGGATATGATGGCCAAGGAGTTAAAGTGGTACGCAAACTAGAGGATTTGGACGGCTTGCCCACAGGAGAGTGCATTGCCGAAAAAATGGTGGATTTTAAAAATGAACTTGCTGTGATAGTGGCCAGGAGTGCCAGCGGGGAGGTAAAAACATATCCCGTTGTAGAAATGGAATTCCATCCAGAAGCCAATCAGGTAGAATATGTACTCTGTCCAGCGCGTATAGACGACAAGGTAGCAGCAAAAGCCAGGGAGATAGCCTTGGAATTGTCTCATAAAATAAAACATGTAGGGCTGTTGGCGGTAGAAATGTTTCAGACCCAAGACGATAAAATATTGGTAAACGAGGTTGCCCCAAGACCCCACAATAGTGGCCATTACAGTATTGAAGCCAGTTATACCAATCAATTTGAGCAACACATCCGTGCTATATTGGATCTTCCTCTGGGCAATACAGATAGCAAAGTAGCCGGCATTATGGTAAATTTGGTAGGAGCAGAAGGCCATACCGGAAACGTGGTATATAAAAATATAGAAAATATTCTGGGGATGAACGGGGTTACCCCGCATATCTACGGTAAAAAACAAACCCGCCCCTTCAGAAAAATGGGACATGTTACCATTGTAAACAACGACATTGCCGAAGCTAGAAAAATAGCAGAACAGGTAAAGAACAGCATTAAAGTAATTAGCGAATAAGAAATTTTCAACAAAATGAGCAAAGTAGCAATAGTAATGGGAAGCACCAGTGATCTCCCTGTAATGCAGGAGGCGATCGATATCTTAAAAGGTTTTGACATAATGGTTGATGTGGATATAGTATCAGCCCACCGTACCCCCGAAAAATTGTTCGATTTTAGCAATAACGCCCACAAAAGAGGCTATTCCGTAATCATAGCCGGCGCCGGTGGCGCAGCACATTTACCAGGTATGGTAGCCTCCATGTCCCCCCTTCCGGTAATTGGTGTACCCGTAAAAAGCAGTAATTCTATAGACGGCTGGGATTCCATACTGTCCATATTGCAAATGCCAGGTGGTGTTCCGGTTGCCACAGTAGCCTTAAATGGAGCAAAAAATGCGGGGATCCTTGCCGCACAGATCATAGGATGCTCGGACAAATGCGTGCTGGATAAGATAATCCTGTACAAAGAAGGATTGAAACAAAAGGTGATAGATGGTGCCAAGGAAGTAAACAAACAGTAGTCCGCCATAAATACCTTGTTGCCAAATAAGAATTCTAAAAAAAGTAATGCCAATTTATGAATCCATTATTGACCCCATTTGACACTGCCCCCTTCTCCAAAATAGAAAACGAACACTTTAAACCGGCCTTTTTGCAAGCCATTGATGACGCAAGATCAGAGATAGATGCCATTGCAAATGCAAAAGAAGCGCCTAATTTTGAGAATACTATCAAGGCCCTGGACTTTGCCGGTCAGCATTTGGATAGGGTATCCAGTGTATTCTTTAATTTGAATTCGGCCGAAACCAACGCCGAAATACAGAAAATAGCTCAAGAGATATCGCCCTTATTAACAGAATTCAGCAATGACATTACCCTGAACCAAAATCTTTTTAAACGCGTTAAGGCCGTATACGACCAGCGACAGGATCTGGAACTGAGCAAAGAAGAACAAACATTACTGGAAAAGAAATACAAAAGCTTTAGCAGAAATGGGGCCAATCTTCCTGACGACAAGAAAAAGCGCCTACGGGAAATTGATGCAGAACTGTCCAAATTAAAACTACAGTTTGGCGAAAATGTATTGGCCGAGACCAATAAATATGAAATGCAGCTTACAGACGAAAAGGATTTGGACGGACTCCCAGAAGGGGAAAAAGAGGCTGCAGCCCATTTGGCGAAATCCAAAGGAAAAGAGGGTTGGCTGATTACCTTGGACTATCCCAGCTATATCCCTTTTATGAAATACGCCAGCAATCGAAAACTAAGAAAGGAACTATCTATCGCTTTTGGAAGCAAGGGTTTTCACAATGACGAACTGGACAACCAACAAAATATAATCCGGATAGCCAACCTAAGACATGAACGGGCCAATTTATTGGGCTATAAAACACATGCGCACTATGTCCTGGAAGAGCGCATGGCCGAAACCCCTGAAAAAGTCCACCAATTTCTAAATGAACTACTGGAAAAGGCCAAACCGGCCGCCGAACGGGAATTTGCCCAGCTAGAAACATTTGCGAAAGAAATAGACGACATAGACCGCTTGGAGAAATGGGACGGCGCCTACTATAGCGAGAAATTGAAACAAAAGCTGTTCGACTTGGACGACGAAAAGTTGAAACCTTACTTTAAGCTGGAAAATGTTATAGCCGGAGTATTCAAAGTAGCAGAAAAACTATTCGACCTTCAATTTGAGGAAGTTTTTGACGTGGACAAGTACCATCCAGACGTAAAAACCTATCGCGTATACGATGGAAACAAGCAATTTATTTCCTTGTTTTATGCCGATTTCCACCCCAGACCTGGCAAAAGGGGAGGCGCGTGGATGACATCCTACAAGCCCCAGTACATGGAAAACGGTATTAATGTACGCCCGCACATATCCAATGTTTGTAATTTCACCAAACCAACTGCCAACAAACCCTCCCTACTAACCTTCAATGAGGTTACCACCTTATTTCATGAGTTTGGCCATGGTTTACACGGTATGTTGGCCAACACAGTATATCCTGGACTGTCAGGGACTTCTGTTTATTGGGACTTTGTAGAGCTTCCCAGCCAAATCATGGAAAATTGGTGTTATGAAAAAGAAGCCTTGGAATTATTTGCCACCCACTATCAGACCGGAGAGGTTATCCCTATGGAATTGGTACAAAAAATAAAAGACTCGGCAACTTTCCAGGAAGGCATGGCCACCTTAAGACAACTTAGCTTTGGATTGTTGGATATGGCCTGGCACGAGGCCGACCCTTCCAAGGTTAGCGATGTTAAGTCACAGGAACTTGCTGCTTTTAAAGAAACAGACCTCTATCCAGAATGCGAAGACACCTGTATGAGCACCTCATTTTCACACATTTTCCAAGGGGGATATTCCTCTGGCTATTACAGCTATAAATGGGCAGAAGTATTGGATGCCGATGCTTTTTCCTATTTTAAGGAACAGGGCATATTCAATAAAGAAGTGGCTGCGAAATTTAAGAACAACGTTTTGTCCATGGGTGGAACAGAAAAGCCAATGGATCTATACAAGCGTTTTAGGGGAAGTGAACCCAAGATAGAAGCCTTATTAAAAAGGGCCGGACTATTACAATAGTGTTGCTATAAACTATCAATTCTTAGTTTCCCAAAATAAGAACCTAGAGACCAGTATTATCTTGTATTTTGGGGTTTAACCGTATTAAATGGTTTACAAACACCCTCTTCTTCTTAGGAGACAGGATAACACTTTGGTATTTATTGTAAGATACCTCTAACCTATCTAAGGAAGCAGCCGGTGCGCCGACAGGGCTATTGGTTGCTTCAATTTTTTTTATGCTAGTAATTAATATGGTACGGTTTATTAAAAAACCGCTTTTAATTCGCAACACCCCATCACCAATCTCATAATAGGTAGTTAGTAAAAAGTAAACCATAAACAGTGTAGCCAAGAGAAGCACCACAGCTCCCATCCCCATGGGTTCTTTAAGCAAGACATAAACCACGGCTCCAATCATAACCAATAGTACCAAAACAAGAAACCAACCTATTTTTGATCTGTATTTTACCATTATGCACAATCCATAGATGTTATCGGCTATCTTGCATTCCTTTCAAAAAAGCGTAAGGCTTTACCAGAACAACTAGGCCACTACTTTTGCTTCTTTTGTTTAAAGGCCTCATATCCGCCTTCCAAGTTCACTACATGGGTGTACCCCATCAACTTTAATTTTTCCTTGGCCTTGGCGCTTCTACCTCCCATCTTACAGTACACATAAATGGTATCCTCATTTTCATAATTCTTGAACTGATCGGCAAATGCCGGATTGTACCAGTCTATGTTTTTCGCATTTTCCAAATGCCCGGCCTCAAATTCCTCTGCTGTTCGTACATCGACCAGAATGCCGTTTTTAAGCATTTCCTGTTCAAACTCCGTTATGGGCATATCGTCCACTTTTTCCTGTGAACAGCCCATTTGCAACACAATTGCAACCAATAAAATATACAATATCCTCATACCTATTTATACTTATTCAAAAATAAGAATTCTACTTCAGAAAAAAATGCGTTATTTTTGAATTGACAAACAGGCATGACAAAACAAACTTTAAATCCGGATACATGGGTGGATAGTTATTCCGATTACCTATTTAACTATGCGGTAACACGGGTAAACGATTCAGAAATTGCCAAGGACTTGGTACAGGAAACTTTTTTTGCTGGCTTAAAATCTGCCAAAAATTTCAAAGGAGAGGCAGCAGAGCGCACATGGCTCATTTCAATTTTAAAAAGAAAAGTAATAGACCACTATCGAAAAATAAATTCGAAAAAGGCCAAATCTATAATTCGTATTACCAAGAACGACAAAAGCGATGCGGACAGTAATTTTCTGGAAGAACAGGTGGCGGACCCAACGAGTCTTTTGGAAAACAGCAAAATGGAAAATGAAGAGCTAGGAATAGCTATTCAAGAGTGTATTGCAAAACTTCCCAAAAAACACGCTTTGGCATTCACCTTAAAAACAATAAATGGTTTAAGCACAGAGGAAGTCTGTAAGGAGCTAGAAATCAATCCGTCTAATCTTTGGGTTATCATCCACAGAGCAAGAACTGTTCTAATGGAATGCCTAAACAACAATTGGTTTAAAATATGAAGACCTGTAAAGACCTAGAAATATTATGCACAAAAGCACAGTACAATGAAGCTACACTTATAGAAAAAATACGGCTTAAATTACATATGTTAATATGTAAAACTTGTAAAACTTTTGTAAAAAAGAATACCAAGCTTACCTCCCTTTGTACACAAGCAAAAATCCAGACCCTTCCTTTGGAAGAAAAGGAAAAAATGAAAAAAACACTAAGGTCCAAATCTTAATTTCCGTCCAGGACCAGGATAGCCAACCACCAAAAAATAGGGGTTGCCTCTACCCAGAAGGAAGAAAAATACTTGGGCTGTTTTCTTTTGGTCACTAAAATAAGTATCCCCAATAATAAGGACACAAGCCCCTTGCTTATTATTTCCAATGGCGTTAACCAATCTTTTAAATAGGTGATCAGAAAAAAAACAATCACTCCTATTATCCCTAAGAGTTTTGTTTTTTGGTAACCAAACCGCTGTGGTAAGGTTTTAAGATCCGGGTCGTCATATTTCAAGTCCCTAATTTCAAATGGGAGCAT
>JBFHGV010000144.1:0-7241 GCA_041582955.1 Arenibacter sp. | reverse complement strand
GTTTTGATATTTAAAATTGTTCATACTTTTATTTTTAGTTGTAATTCAGTGATGTTTTAGTGACACAAAATTATATAAAAATGAACGTTCATTCACTTTTATAAGGTGGTTTAACAAAACTATAGGAGTATTGGTCTCTTACGGTTCCAAAACCCAAGATATACTGTCCTAAACTTTCAACTATACATACTCCCCTTAATATATTGGTCCTCCTATTGGTTTTTTTAATTAAAATTGGTGATATTGAAACACCTAATTTTGTAATGCTGGTCCATAGGTCACGACCAAATAGTTACGTGGATTATATCCTATTTTGAGTGAAACATTATAGTAATGCTTAAACCTTCAAAACTTAATGGTACTGCAATATTGCTGTTCGCCAATTCTCCTGGGGAAGAATTGAACAATAAGTCCATTCCCCATGGTGATGTTTTGTTTAGTGGGTTAACCCAGCATACGCTGTCTGTGGTAAGGCAGACTAAACTCCCCTATTTTCATTTTACCGAAGCAGAGCAGAAGGGGAATAATTTTGGTGAGCGTTTTGTAAATGCCATTCAGCTAATTTTTAATAAAGGATTTGATCGTGTTATTACCGTTGGCAATGACACCCCACAACTGAGGCCGGCCGATATTCTCAAGGCCGATAGGGAATTGGGTAGGGATAATTGTATCTTAGGTCCGTCCAAGGACGGTGGTTTTTACCTTATGGGACTGCATAAGAACCATTTTATTGCCGATCAATTTTTGGCCTTACCTTGGCAAACCAGCAGATTATTAAGAAATATATCAGCCCTCTTCCAGGAATTAAATATACGGATAGTCAAACAACGGGTACTATTGGATCTGGATAATATAGTGGACTTAAATACCCTTATAGCGGGCTGTACAATTTGGTCCCTTAAGTTAAGGAAATTGCTTTTATCGTTTTTAACTCCCGTGCAGACAACTACACCGTCTGGGGCCGTATTCTTAAATTACTATTTCGGAAATTGTTATTTTAATAAGGGTTCTCCCATAAACACAACTTGTTTGCTCTAAACAACTAGAATTCCTTTCACATTATTCTTTATTAATTCTCCCTATCGCTGCCATTTAAATGCCAAATAAACAGTATTGGGCTTTAAAGGGTGTTTCATTTCTTTTGAATGGATTAGGGAGGTTAAAACATTAATTTTTTATCATGGATACCTTTTAAACAAGGGTTCCCACAACTAACTATCACAAATAATATTACAATGGCAGATTCTTATTACGACCCGGCAGATTTACGAAAATTTGGAAAAATAACTGAATGGAGCGAGGAGTTGGGCACCAAGTTCTTTGATTACTATGGTAAAGTCTTTGAGGAAGGGGCACTTAGTGCCCGGGAAAAATCTTTGATTGCCTTGGCCGTGGCCCACGTAGTTAAATGTCCCTATTGTATAGATGCCTATACCAAAGACGGTTTGCAAAGGGGCATTACCAAGGAAGAAATGATGGAAGCAGTACATGCAGGGGCAGCTATTGAAAGTGGTGCCACCTTGGTACATGGGGTTCAGATGATGAACAAGTACAACAAATTGTCTATGTAAGGCAACTCATTGCTTATGACTTTTAGGCCTAGGATTGGGGAAGAATATTAATGCATTGGGTTGATGTAAACCCCATAACAAAAAATCTTTCTAAGGCCATACACTAATTACTGATTAATATGACAATGGCAACAAAATCGTTAAAGGCAAGGCAAGATGCGCTTGCAATGGTAAATAAACAGTTGGAAATCTTGAATGGAGGAATTTTTGAAAGTGGGGAATTGCCCACTTTTAAGGAAAAGATTTCCCAGATAGGGCAGTTTCCTCTACGTCCTAAAAAGTTGGAAATTCTACAGATTAATGTGGGGTACATGTGCAATCAGGTTTGCGAACATTGCCATGTGGATGCGGGGCCGGACCGAAAGGAAATAATGTCCAGGGAAACCATGGAACTGTGCTTGGAGGTTATCCGTAATACTGGGGCCCACACCTTGGATCTTACCGGTGGAGCCCCAGAAATGAACCCTAATTTTAGATGGTTTGTAGAGGAGGCAGCTAAAGCAGGGGTAAAGGATTTTATTGTGCGCTCCAATCTTACCATTATTAGGGCCAATAAAAAATACTACGACCTTCCACAATTTTTCAAAAAACATAATATTCATGTTATTTCGTCCATGCCGCATTACACCCGTGGAAAAACCGATAAACAGCGCGGGGAAGGGGTTTTTGACAAATCTATTAAGGCTCTTCAGGACTTAAATGCTGTGGGTTACGGGGTAACGGACAGTTCCCTGCGCTTAGATCTAGTCTACAATCCGTCCGGTGCCTTTTTACCAGGGGATCAGGCTGCCCTTGAGCGCGATTTTAAAAAGGCGTTGTTGGAAGATTTTGGTATTGAGTTCCATAATCTCTTTGCCATAACAAACCTTCCCATAGCTCGATTTTTGGATTATTTGATCGCCTCCGGTAATTACGAGGATTATATGTATTCCTTGGTTGAGGCTTATAACCCCTCTGCCGTGGCCAATGTAATGTGCACCAATACCATTTCTGTAAGTTGGGACGGGTGGTTGTACGACTGCGATTTTAATCAGATGTTAGGGCTTAAGGTGGCAAGTAAAATTACCCACATAAAGGATTACAATGAAGATATCTTGAACAACAGGAACATTCTAATATCACAACACTGCTATGGCTGTACTGCCGGGGCAGGTAGTAGCTGTCAGGGATCTGTTATCTAAAGCTTTTTTCTTCTAGCGCTCACCTCATAAAAGTATTGGCCAACTAGTTGGTTGGTTTGGTGTTTAATCTGTTTTATTAGCTTGTAATTTGGTAGTTTGGCCGGTTTACAACTGTTTTTTAGCGTTCTTTTTAAAATAAATGATGGCAAATGGAGTTAGTATAACAGACTTAACGGTCTGCTAGAAGAAAAACCAAACCAAATGGAAAAACAATTAAAACGCATGGCCACCATGCAGCGTTTACAAACTGCAGGATTGGAGCTGTTTTACCAAAAAGGGTATTATAACACTAGCATAGATGACATCTTAAAAGAGCTTTCCCTTTCCAAAGGGGCCTTTTACTATCATTTTCAATCCAAGGAAGAATTTTTTATAAGTATTGTTCAAAATTTACTTTTTAGAAAAATTTATAGCGCCCTTATAGAACCCATAGAAGGGGAAGAGGACCCCCTAAATAAGATTGTCCTATGTTTTGATAATGCCTTGGAAACGGCAGAACATAATTTTCTGGATTATGGCTTTGTTCTCAGCAATTTTATAACTGAGTTCAATGGGAAGAATCCGGATATCATGAACTATCTACAGGATATTTTAAAGGTCTGGGAGGTTAATTTGGTGACCGCATTACAAAAGGGTAAAACAGACGGCTTTGTAAGCCGCCATATAGATAGTGAGGCCGTGGCCACTTATTTAATATCCTCCTATATTGGGGTTCGCACTTTAATGGTGGAAGGAAACAGCAAGATCTTGCGTTACAAATATATTCAGCAGCTTAGGCAGTACTTTAAATCTATGGAATATAAAGAGCCTGCTTAATTTGAATCATTTTTTCAAGAGATACTAGCACTCAATTCCCAACCCTAAATTTTAACTAAGCAATTTGCGATGACGCAAAAAGATTAAGTACCACTTTTGGTTCCAAGAGGGAGGTAGAGGTGATTATTTCTTTAGGAGTTCCTCTATTTTGGCAAGTACATCTTCCGGGGCTATACTACGCATAGCATTTTTGTACTCCTCAGGGCATTTGTTGCCATAGACCGATGTGGGTATCAATGGGTATTCCTTTCGATTGGACAATAAAGCATTATTTATATCTTGTCCAAAAGGATAAAAGCCAGCATAAGGATGGGTAACTCCCCATAGGCTTAGTGTGGGGACTCCGAACATGGACGCCAAATGGGCATTGCCACTGTCCATGGCTACCATTAGGTGGAGGTGCGAGATCAATGCCAACTCTTCCGTAAAGGGTAGTTTACCAACCAGATTGATACAGTTGTTGAATTTACGGTCCCAGGAATCCAGCAATTTTTTCTCTTTTTCCCCTCCTCCAAATAGCAATAGTATGTATTTGTCTGTGTTGTTTAGGGCAGCAATTACTTTTTCCATGAGCTCCAAGGGATACATTTTTCCTTGAAAGGCGGCAAAAGGGGCAATACCTATCCATATCCTGTCCTTGCCCGCTACCAAGTTTTTGGAAGTGCTCGCCATAGATCGTTTAGGAAGTAAGGATACGGTTTTGAGGTTTAAGGGGAAGCCCAATTCTTTAAAGACGTCAGCATAACGCTGGTGGGTAGATTTTAGGGGTTTGAAAACCTTCTTGGTGGGGGAGGTCAAGGCTTTTTTTTCTGCCCTGCCCTTATCAATTTGGACAAAGGGGATAGATTCTAGCTTAAAATAAAGCCTAAGGACCTTGCTGCGCAACACATTGTGTAGGTCCGCTACCATATCTATATTTAAATTTTTTAGCTCTTTATAGAGCTTCCAAAGACCCCTTAGGCCCTTGTGGGTATTTTTTACATCGGCCTCGTAAACCCTTACATTCTCCAAGCCATAAAAAAGGGGCTTAAAAAACGCCCTGGTCAATACGGTAACTTTTATTCCCGGATGTTGGGCAACTAGGGCAGACAATACCGGTATGGTCATGGCAACATCACCCATGGCAGACAAGCGAATGACCAAAATATGGGGTGGGGGAGTGGTTTTAGAGGTCAAGGGACCATAGGCCTTGTCCAAAGTCCCGTTTGTACTTAGCTGCTGTGAATGCTCTTTTTCCATTTTGCTCAAGTTGAATTCCCGTCGCCTAAAAATAATGCTCTTAAGCGGCTCAAGGAGCTTTGCGAAGAACCGGGTTCAACTCGTTGTCATTGTACATTTTCATCTGCTTATACACCTTCATATACTTTTTTCCAGATTCAATGTCCAGCAACAACTGATCTATGGCAGAACTCAAATCTTTCTTCTGTTCCAAAAGGACGTTAAGCTTGGCTTGGCATTTTTGTTTATGTTCTTGGGAGGCATCCGCTCTATCAACTTCCTCTTGCATATGGTAGATTTTCAATGCCAATATAGACAATCGGTCAATGGCCCAAGCAGGACTTTCAGTGTTTATAGTGGCATCCTTATGTACTTCTACAGCCTCATATTTGTTTAAAAAATAACTATCTATATACTCTACCAAATCTGTCCTGTCTTGATTGCTGGCGTCTATTTTTCTTTTTAGCATAAGAGCAGCAATAGGATCAATATTTGGATCGCGGATAATGTCCTCATAATGCCATTGTACCGTATCTATCCAGTTTTTGCGATACAACAAGTGGGCAATGTCGTCTTTGGGATAAGGATTGTTGAATGGCTGGGACACATCGTCCTTAATATGGTATTTGGCAATACTTTCGTTAAATATTTTAAAGGCAAAATCACTGAACATAATAATGGTGTTTAGGGCAAAGATACCTTTTATTTAAAAATCGACTTTATTTGTTTGGCCGATTTTAACTATTCCGGCCCAATCAAAATGGTATGGGCATAAGGGATTTTAAATGGGTCGCTGCAGTTCATACAGGACTGTGTTTTAAAGTGGGTTTGTGCTTATTTCATTAATATATTGGCCAATAGAATTGCGAATGGAATGAATACCGAGGCCATCAGCACCATTTCCGATACGTTTTCTTTTTTTATGGATTGCACGTAGGTGGTAATAAAGACCACCGCGGGGAAAAATGTTATTAAAATAGGGTGGGTATCCTGAGAGGATTTCAAGACTTTTACCAAAAGTCCAATGAGAAACAATAGCACCACCAGACGCATGGTCACTAATTTACCTACCCCTACGTTGCCCATTTTTATAAAGGCCAAAAACCCACACAATAGCACCAAGGAAACATAAAGAAACAACAGGGAGCTATTGCTCCAATCATAGAAATAAACGCGATTAAATCGAAAATTAAATTGGTAATGATTCCATAAAAAATCCAGATTATTGCTCAATACAAGCACCGCGGGCACAATAAGTGCCATGGCAGCAATGGCGGATAAGGGCACTAACCAGTTTTTTATATTCTTGGGGTCATAAAAGTAAATGGCAACCACCACCACTAAAAGATATAAGATGGCCCAATCATAGAATAAACTTGCTATCAATATCCAAAAAGTGGCATCAAAGGCTTTTAACCTTATATTTTTAAGACTTCGGAAGCTTAGGATCCTACGTATGGACAGCAATAGGAAAAAACTACAAAGTATGGCATTGGAATCTACAAGGACCTCTGGGAAAATCACTATCAATAGCGTATAGAATAGAATAGAAAAGGAATTTCCTCCAGATATTTTGTTTCGTAAGCTTATAAAATTTACTACAAAAAGGCTAAACAACAACAGGCTTAAAATACCTGTTTGCCCCAATAACTGTTCGGGTGAATAGGATTTTTGGAACAGGAAAAAGTGAACAAACCAGTAGAAGACAAACAAAAATACAAGTAGTATTATATAATTAATTGGTTTAGTTCTGCCAAAAATGCTTGAAATCATCCTAGGTTTTTATATTTTTGCAAGGTAAATATAATTAAGATGGAATCATTTTTTTACGGTATTGAGGATTTATTTGTTAATGTGCTGTTTGCACCATTAGACGCATTGCGCTCCATGGAAAGTTGGTGGGGAGCAAATACTTTGAATTGGATATTTATGTTAATAGGCTCCGCGGCCATGGTTTATTGGATGTTGGAGTTGAAAAAATACAATGACAAGGGCGAGGAGGATAAAGACGCAACTGCACACTCTTACCTTTAGTAGCTTAAATTACGGCCTTGATTTTTCAAGGCTTTTTTTTATATCGGTTTTGGGACATACCAAGACCACCTAGTTTCGATAAAATGAATAAGGGATAGCCAAAGCTATCCCTTATTCATGTAATATATATGCTTACAGATTGTGGTGGTTCATTGCATAAAAGATGGGCAATTTTGGTCTGCCACTATAGATCAAAGCCCAAATCCTTTCGGTAGTACATACCATCAAAATGTAGTTTTTCCATGTTTTGGTAAGATTTCTTAAGGGCTTCTTGGAAAGTAGGTCCATAAGAGGTGATGGCCAAGACCCTACCTCCGTTGGTAACAACCTTATTGTCTTTTAATTGGGTTCCTGCATGGAACACAACTGCATCGGAGACCTGATTAAACCCTGTGATTTCCTTTCCTTTTTCATAGGCTTC
>JBFHGV010000143.1:0-7264 GCA_041582955.1 Arenibacter sp. | reverse complement strand
GTAAGTACCTGGCTTTGGGAATCACCCTTTTCTACTAAATCCTGTCATTTGTTCCCCAAAATAAAACAGATGGGTTTTGATGTGGTAGAAATTCCAGTGGAGGACCCGGATCTAATTAATGGGAGCGACGTAAAAAAGGCATTGGATGATAACGGGTTGCAGGCCGTGGTATGTGGGGCCTTTGGACCATCAAAAGACCTAACGCACCAAGATATTTCCGTACACCAAGACTGTTTTGACTATATAGAAAAATGTTTTGATTTGTGTAATAAGTGGGGCTGCGAATTTTTTGCAGGTCCCATGTATTCGGCGGTAGGTAAAGCGCGAATGCTACCCGGTGATCAGCGACAAAGAGAATGGGATCTGGCGGTAGCCAATATTCACAAGGTATGCGCTATGGCTCAAGAGAACGGACTGTCCATTGCCCTAGAGCCCTTAAACCGATTTGAGTCCGATATGATCAACACGGCAGAGGATGTTATGCGATTTATAGAGGATGTAAACCATAGTAGGGCGAAGGTGCTCTTGGATGGGTTTCATATGACCATTGAAGAAAAGAATATTAGGGAGGCCATACAAAGGGTAGGTGATAAACTAATTCATGTACAGGTCTCGGAAAACCATCGGGGTATTCCTGGAACTGGACTGACACCATGGAACCAATTTGTAGAAGGCTTAAAGGATATTGAATATCAAGGTTCAATAGTGATAGAGAGTTTTACACCAGAGATCAAGGAATTGGCCGGAGCTGTCTGTATATGGAAGAACTTGGCCAATAGCCAAGATGAATTTGCCTCCTTGGGAATCCATTTTTTAAAGGAAACATTTAATTAAATACAAGATAAAATGAGTAGTAAGAAAATCAATATTGCCATCGTGGGCTTGGGATTTGGTGCAGAGTTTATCCCTATTTATCAAAAACACCCCAATGCCAATTTAGTGGCCATATCGCAACGGAACGAGGTAAAGTTACATACATTGGCAGACGCCTTCAATATAAAAAAGAGGTTTACCTCATATGATGAATTGCTGGAGGATCCGGAAATTGATGCGGTACATATTAACACCCCAATTCCCGATCATGGAAGACAATCCATAAAAGCCTTAAAAGCCGGCAAGCATGTGGCCTGTACCGTGCCCATGGCCACCACTGTGGAGGAATGTGAAGAAATAGTACGCCTAACCCAGGAAACCGGTCTCACCTATATGATGATGGAAACCGTAGTATATGCTAGGGAGTTCTTATATATGAAGGAGTTGTACGAAAACGGGGAGCTGGGCAAGGTTCAGTTCTTAAAAGCCAGTCACCAGCAGGATATGGACGGTTGGCCAAATTATTGGCCAGGTTTGCCTCCTATGCATTATGCCACTCATTGCGTGGGCCCTGTGCTGGCCCTTACTAGAGGGGAGGCCGAGTACGTTTCCTGTTTTGGGTCGGGAACCATAAGAGAGGAGCTTATATCGCATTACAATTCCCCGTTTGCTGTGGAAACTACCCATATAAAGTTCCGTGATTCAGATTTAAGTGCACAAGTTTATCGTTCCCTTTTTGATGTAGCCAGACAGTATAGGGAAAGTTTTGAGGTCTATGGCTCCAAGAAATCGGTAGAATGGCCGCTAATAGAAGGAAAGCCATTGGTAGTACACACAGCCAAAAAACCGGAACCGGAAATTCCTGAAGAAATAGAAAGTCCGGATTTTGCCAAATTATTGCCCAAGGAAATACAGGATTTTACCACCAAAGGGGTGTATGATGCCGAAAGCCACCAACACCTTTCGTTTACTCAAGGAGCAGGCCATGGCGGATCGCACCCGCATCTGGTACACGAATTTGTGAATGCTTTGGTACAACATAAATCGCCTTACCCCAATGCAAAACAATCTGCCAATATTACCTGTGTGGGAATTCTAGCTCATGAATCGGCCCTAAAGGGAGGGGAAATCATTAGGCTTCCAGAATTTACTTTTGGAGATAAGTAATTGAAAACTGATAAATTATGGGTAAAAACAATTAATGTTTTAAGATTGACATATGGTATAAGTTAATATTTTTCACAAAAAAGCATACAACTTATCGATAATTATGTTAATTTTATAAGTCATAAGTAAGACTTGAAAAATAAGTTTTTAACGCATAGACTTATTTTTTAACTTTTTAAAAGAGGACGTAGGGGTGCGGCCTCTTTTTTTATGCTCAAAAATGTTGCTAAACATAGTGAGCTGTACATGTACAATATTGCTATCGCTGTTATTATTTATTTCGATACAGCACATAAACAAAATATTTAAAGGTGATATTTACCACTCATAAGTAAGACAAGAAGATATATTTCTATTTGAAATCTATTCTTAACTTTAAAAAGAGGTCGTAGGGGTGCGGCCTCTTTTTTTTGTGATAGGAAACCGTTTTTAGCTACTGCCGATAGGTTTGCTCCTATCTAGTTTAAATATTTCCACTGTACATAATTATTCAATTCGTACCCAATTATCTACAATTGGGTAGTTCTTTTTTTGCTAGCTATTTGCTTTGCTTCACATTTGGTTAATTATTAAGTAAAACAAACGTAATAATGCAGAAAATCGTCTTAGTAATCATTGCAATGGTCGTCAATCACATAACAGCCAGTGAAGCTCCAGACTCAAGTGAGATAGATGCAATTCAAGGCTTAATGCCCCATTATGGCAATTTGGAGGTAGTAAGTCCAAGTGGGGGGGATAACTGCTACCCTGTCTCTCTGCAAGAACCTTTGGATTTCCAGCATCATCCATCTGGCCGCTAGATCTTTTTCTTAACTTTAAGCCAAGAAACCTACCACTTACCAAGATTGTAATAGAAAAGGCCGCTGATAGGTGTGCGAGACCTAAATAAGATTGAATGATAAGATTTATTAAACATCTGGGAAAAGCCTTGATTGTAGGGGGCTTGATTTATTTTGTCTTTATGGCGATTTTCTTTTTTATGGGGAAATATGATCAGGGATTCAGCTATGTTCGCGCTTGGGAGGAGTTCTATGTGAATATGATCTTCGCTGTAATACTCTATATGGTGAATGCCTATTGGATAGAATTTCTATTGATGAAATACAAGCATCAGTTTTATCATAGAAAACGATTGTTGATGGGGATATTAGGGAATGTTGCCCTATCTGTAGCAGGCATATTCGTTTCGCGCTTAATTGTGAGCGTAGGGATAAAAAAAATGACCTTTTCCCAGTTTTTGCTGGGGGAGAGAGTGGAATATTATAAGGTTTCCTTGTTATTGGCTATTTTTATTTCGCTTATTTTTTATGTGGCTTGGTATTTTAAATTTCGCCAAGAGAACAAGGTGAAAGAGCAAAAAATAATTGCAGGTACGGCCTCTGCAAAATTTGACGCCCTAAAAAACCAACTAGACCCGCACTTTCTTTTCAATAGTTTAAATGTCCTTACCAGTTTAATAGAGGAGGACCCGTGGAAGGCTCAAAAATTTACTACTTCCCTTTCCAAAGTTTATCGTTATGTCCTTGAACAGAAAAACAAGGACTTGGTGTCTGTAAAAGAAGAATTGGATTTCGCCAAGACCTATGTAAGGTTGCTCATAATGCGATTTGAGGATAGTATTGTTTTTGATATTCCAGAAAAAGTAGGCAATCCAGAGGCTAGAATTATTCCATTATCCCTTCAGCTTCTATTGGAAAATGCGGTAAAACACAATATAGTAACCCAGAACAGGCCGTTGAAAATTAGAGTTTATGAAGAAAACGGTATGCTTTGCGTTACCAATAATCTACAGGAAAAACAAGTGGTAAGGAAAAGCAGTGGGGTTGGTCTTCGCAATATACAACAACGCTATTCTATTCTTTCTACAAGGGAGGTGCAGATAGAGAAATCTTCTTCGCAGTTTACGGTAAGGCTGCCTATACTTACCCAAAAGCAGAATACCATAGAAACCCACGAATCGTTTATGCAGGATAAAAGGTATCGGAAAGCAAAGGAAAAAGTAGAGGCTATTAAAGGGTTTTATGGCAACCTGCTGTCCTATTGCTTGGCAATCCCGGTTTTGGGATGGATAAATTACAGCACTACAAATTTTCCTTGGGCGATTTTTCCGGCCGTAGGCTGGGGATTTGGCGTGGCAGTCCATGGAATGGAGGTTTTTGGCTATAATCCTATACTGGGAAGAAGCTGGGAGGACAGAAAGATCCAAGAATATATGGACGATGAAAATTTTTAAGGATACGGTCCATCCCTTAAATTCAACAATTCATATTATTCTTTTTGAAGAGGAAGGGGGATCTATCGAAATTTGAAATAAAAAGAAAAAAATGGAAAATTTAGACAAGGAAAATAAGTATTACAGGGCCAAGGCGAGAGTGGAGGCTATTAAAAAATTCTATTTGAGCCTGGCATCCTATGTTGTTTTTATAGGTTTTTTGGCAGCCCTTAATTATTGGATCAACCAATGGGAATATGCATGGTTTCTATGGGCGGCATTTGGCTGGGGAATAGGTCTGGTCTTTCATGCTGTAAAGGTCTTTGGGTTAAATGCCTTCTTTGGCAGGAACTGGGAAGAGAGAAAGATAAAGGAGTTTCTGCAGGATGATGAAATACACAATAAATGGAGCTAGAACCATATAAACATGATAAAAAATTGGAGCGGGCAAAAAAGAGGGTGCAGGAATTAAAAGGGTTCTATGTGCATCTGGGCATTTATATTGCCGTAAATACTTTGATAACCCTTTTGGAAATTGTAAGAAATACTAATAATGGTGAAAGTCTAGGTGAGGCCATATGGGATTTCGGCACTTTTGCCGTTTGGATATTTTGGGGAATCGGACTATTGTTTCACGCTTTAAAGGTATTTTCTATAAATCCAATATGTAACAAGGATTGGGAGCAAAGGCAGATTAGAAAATATATGGAAAAGGAAAAGAAGGAAATTGAAAAATATAAATAATGGATACCGAGCCAAAGGATTACGAAAATTATATCCGCGCCAAAAAGCGTGTAGACAACATCAAAAATTTTTATGCCCACCTTGTAATATATTTATTGATGAATATTTTACTTATTGCCTTTAAGGGTGTTATCTTGAATTTTTTAAAATCAAAGGGAGTGGTAGATCAAGGCTTTTTGGATTGGGTGGAATGGAACCTGATATTTATTCCTATCCTTTGGGGGATAGTATTGGCAGTTACTGGCCTATACTTCCTGAAACTGAAACCAAGGTTCTTTAGGGATTGGGAAGAAAGGCAAATTAAAAAATACATGAAGGAATAGTAGATGTCCAACACATTTATTACCCCGTAATAGGGATTTAATAGCAGTATACATGAATGTAATCATAATTGAAGATGAAAAACCGGCCGCCAGAAGATTGGGTCGTTTATTGGCTGAGTTGGAAGTTGAGGTGTCCACTATGCTATACTCGGTAGAGGAGTCTATTGAATGGTTTGGTAATAACCCGCATCCCGATTTAATATTTTTGGATATACAGCTTTCGGACGGACTCTCTTTTGAAATATTTGAGTCGGTAGATATTCAGAGTTCCGTAATTTTTACCACGGCCTATGATGAATATGCTTTGCAGGCATTTAAACTGAATAGTATTGATTATTTGCTGAAGCCCATTGATGATGAGGAGTTGAAAATAGCTGTGAACAAGTACCATGCTTTTGGACCTCAAAAACAGAAAATAGCACTCGATTTTGAAGATATAAAAAAACTTCTGGTAAATCCGTTGGAAAGGGAATATAAAAGCAGGTTTACGGTTCGTGTGGGACAACATCTTAAAATTGTCAACGCAGATGAAATAGAGTGTTTTTATAGTGAGAACAAGGGAACCTATGCGGCCACAGTAGATGGTAGGAATTATCTATTGGATCAGACCTTGGAGAACTTGGAATCCGAACTGCACCCCAAATCATTTTTTCGCGTAAGCAGAAAGTTTTATATTAACATAAACCACATAAAAGATATTGTTTCCTTTACCAATTCCCGACTTAAAATTAAGCTTAATAGATTTAATGGACAAGAAGTTATAGTGAGTAGGGAAAAGGTTAAAGACTTTAAGTTGTGGTTGGAGTAATGGTGTTTAAATGTCTGATTTAATGTTATTTATGTTGTAAAATTATACTCCATAAGTTTTTCTTATAGTAGTGGTTTTGCTAAGGTATTGGCTATTCGTCCACTCTGTTGTCATCAAATGATGAAGGTAGCAATTTAGGAATTAATTTAATGAAAATGGGGAGTAAAACGGCACCTCCGGGAAGAATAAATATAGCTAGCGAAGGGATGCTTTTAAATATATCCAGTAGGTGATTTTGTACTTTTTTCTTTTCTTCTGGGCTTAAATCCTTAACGGTGGATTTAGATAATAGACTAACCAATTCCTTACTTTCTGACAGCTCTTTTTGTAGTCGTTTACTATTACGTAGAATTAATTTATTCACTATTTTAGACATGCTGTCGTAGAACTGCAATGCCATATTTTGGTCTTTAAGGTGGGGTATTTTTTTGGCGTTTTGCGCAAAAAAGTCCGTTACCTGTTTTAGGGATTTGGTTATGGTATCAGGCTTAAATCCCAGGTCTTTTCCAATACCAAAAATAAATTCGGATTCGGTATAGTCCAAAGATTGATCTTCCCAGGCCGTTAAACAGGCCACATCTAAGAAATACCTGTTTTCACATACGGTATATTGATTTAACAATTCATTTCTATAGGAGCCATCAAAGTTTTGGATTCCACTTTCAATATAGGTAAGTGATGAAGCAAAAAGTTGAGCCAATTTTTCGTCCTTCTTGTTCTTCTCTTTGGAGTTTAAGGTGTGGTAGGTAATATTTATAGTAATACGTTCTAAGCTTTGTGCCTTCTCCTTTATGGCCGGTTCCCCTTCAAGATAGGCCTTAAAACTAAGAACATCTACGAACAATAAGGAATTGGTAATAATGCTATTAAAGGTCTTGCTTATAACATTGTCCTCCAGGTAAATCCTAGAATCTAAAAGACTTTCCAGTTTGGAAGAGGTCTTTTTACTGCTTAGGAATTTATTGAAAAAAGAAATTTTGTTGAGGCCCAGATCTTCGTAAAAGGTAAGGATGAGATCTAGAAAATCATCAAAATTAGACTCTCTGTGCTTTAATTTGTAGGTGAAGTATAAGGCAGTTATTAAGTTGATCTTTGCCTTTTCATCCTCGGATAAAGGAACTTCCTTAGTAATGAACGGGGGTATTTTTAAGTTAATTCCATATACAAACCCCGTACTTTTCAATAGGGTGTACAGTT